>JAPLGH010000116.1 GCA_026390285.1 Caldisericota bacterium | reverse complement strand
CATGCAGGAATGCAATACACAGGAATACAGGTGGTGTCATGATGGATGGACTGGCCACCGGAGGCTCAGGCTTCGGTCTTCAGGTCGAAGATGCGATAGGTCACAAGGTACAGCGCAACGGCCAGCAGACTGCCGACGGCATCCACGATGACATGCTGCTTGAGGACCTGTGTGGCAATGACCGTGACCACGGCAAACAAGGTCATCAGCCAGGCGACGGGACGGTAGCGCCTCTTGACCCACCAGAAGCTTGCGGCAAGAGCAGACAGGCCACAGTGGAGTGATGGGAAGCAGTTGTAAGGATTGTCGCTGGCGTATTTGGCCAGCAGAGCGTCAACATACCTGCTGCTGCCTGCGATCAGGTTGGTGGGACGGGGTACTTCCGTCTGGAACACTATGTAAACTCCGTTGCTGACGGCCTGGATGGCGATGAAGGCGATGCCGAATGCCGTGAAGATCTTCGGGTGAAAGACGAAGAAGAACAGGAGGCAGAAGTAGAGAACGGGTTCCAGCCAGTTGTAGGGGACGATGAACTGCGGGGTGACCGGGACCCACCGATCGAAGGCTGTCTGCAGGATATGGACATTGGCCGTCGCATGGTTGGTCATGGTGTACCAGGTCGAGGACCAGTAGACACCACCGGCGAGGACGAGGTTCATCAGGTATCTCCACCAGTTCTCCTTCATGAATCGTCTCAAGTTGTCCATCACTGTCTCCTCCTTGCCCGACGGCAGCTCAGCAGTGCTGCGGGGGTATACAAGGCATGATAGCGGTGGATGCGCGTAGTGCAAGGACAGCAAGAAGGCCGGAGGCAATGTTCCGGCCTCCGAATGCTTTTCGTGTAGTTGGTTCTAGCTCCTGGCCACCTCGGTTGCCCTCGTGAGCCAGGCGTGGATGGCACCGGCGGCCTTGCGGCCCTGGCCCATGGCCAGGATGACGGTCGCGGCGCCCAGCACGATGTCGCCCCCTGCGAAGATGCCCGGGATCGACGTCTCCATGGTCTCTTCGTCGGTGACGATGCCGCCATGCTTGTTCACCCCAAGACCGGGAAGAGCAGCGGGGATCAGTGGGTTAGGGCTGTTGCCGATGGCTACGACGACGACGTCTGCCGGAACGTTGCTGATCTGGCCCGGAATGGGCAGTGGCCGCCTGCGACCAGATGCGTCTGGTTCTCCAAGCTGCATCTGCTGAACAGTCAGGCCGGTGACCCATCCCCCCGGGTTGCCGAGGATCTCCACGGGATTCTGAAGAAAATGAACCTCGATACCCTCCTGGACCGCATGGTGATATTCCTCTTTGCGCGCAGGCATCTCCTCCTCCGAGCGCCGATAGATCACCATGACCTTGAGAGCCCCTAGCCTCATTGCTGTCCGGGCCGAGTCCATGGCGACATTGCCGCCGCCCAGGACCGCCACGGACTTGCCGTGCAGAATAGGAGTATTGGAGTTTTCGTCATACGCGTGCATCAGGTTGGCGCGCGTCAGATATTCGTTGGCGGAATAGACACCCAACAGGCTCTCGCCCGGGATGCCGAGGAAATTGGGCAAGCCGGCGCCACTGCCAACGAAAATGGCGTCGTAGTCTTGGCGCACTTCGTCAACTGTGAGGGACCTGCCGATAACCGTGTTGTACTGGAAATCGACACCAAGCTCGGTCAGATAGGAGACTTCTTTGTAGACGATTTCCTTGGGCAGGCGGAACTCGGGGATGCCATATCCCAGAACGCCTCCTGGCTTGTGGAGTGCTTCGAACACAGTGACGGCGTGGCCCAGCTTGATCAGATCCCCGGCCACAGTGAGTCCAGCGGGACCACTGCCAATGACAGCCACGCGCTTGCCGGTCGAGGGTGGAATCTGAGGGATCACCGCGGCATGGTTCTCGCGCTCCCAGTCGGCAAGGAATCGTTCCAGCTTGCCGATCTGCACCGCCTGTCCGACGTCGCGGTGTGCCTTTCCTACCGTACAGGTCATCTGGCACTGCTCTTCCTGAGGGCAGACGC
This sequence comes from Caldisericota bacterium, assembly GCA_026390285.1. Lineage (GTDB taxonomy): Bacteria > Caldisericota > Caldisericia > Cryosericales > Cryosericaceae > Cryosericum. The sequence goes on along the minus strand of JAPLGH010000116.1, from coordinate 8,158 downwards.
GGCCGCAGACGGCTGGCAACAGGTTGGTCTGCTTGATAATCCCAATCCCGCCGGCAAAGTCCCCTTCCTCGATGGCTTTGATGAAATCGGGAATCTGCACGCCCACAGGGCAGCCTTTCACGCAGGGCTGGTCGGGACAATGGAGGCAGCGCTGCGCTTCCTGCAACGCCATTGCCGGGGTAAACCCGAGGGGAACCTCGCGAACATTGTGCACTCGGTCGACGGGGTCCTGCTCGGGCATGACCACGGGTGGCAGTTTCAACCGTGTGGCAGCGTTCATCGTGACTCCTGTGTGCCAAGTCCGATGCGGCACTCGTGATCTAAGCGTTCAGCAGCTGCCTGCTCCTCCGTGTGATAGGTGCCGAGACGACGGATCATGCTGTCCCAGTCTACCTCGTGCGCATCGAACTCGGGGCCGTCCACACACGCAAACTTCATCTGGCCGCCCACGGTCACGCGACATCCACCGCACATGCCGGTGCCGTCGATCATGATCGGGTTCAAGGACGCAATGGTGGGGATGCCGAGTTCCTTGGTGAGCAGAGACGTGAACTTCATCATGAGCGGCGGGCCGATAACGACAGCCTGATCGACGTGGGTCCCGCCATTTACAAGAGAGCGGATTGCATCGGTCACGAGTCCCTTGGCACCATATGATCCGTCATCGGTCGTCACGATCAGCTCATCACTGACATTGCGCATGTCGTCTTCCAGAATGAGCAGGTCACGCGTCCTGGCCCCGAGAATGGTGATGACGTGATTGTGTGCTTCCTTCATGCCCTTTGCAATCGGGTAGAGCGGAGCTGTTCCGATGCCACCGCCCACACACAAGACGGTCCCGAACTGCCGGATATTCGTGGGTTTGCCGAGAGGGCCAACGACGTCATGGATGACGTCCCCTGGCTTGAGCATGGACATTTGCCGTGTCGTTTTGCCGACGGACTGGACGATCAGGGAAATGGTCCCCATCGCGGGGTCGGCGTCGGCAATCGTCAGTGGAATTCGCTCACCATCGTCCGTCACGCGGATGATGACAAACTGTCCTGGTTTCCTGTGCGTCGCGACCAATGGTGCGTCGATGACATATCGGATGACGTTGGGTCCGAGCTCTTCTCTCTTGCGGATTGTATTCATGTCTGCCCCTTGTTTTTCCTAGCATATCATTTCGAGATAGTATATTCTGAAAAGACGGGAGTCAACAGATCCGCTTGCTGGAAAGACGGTACTGGCCAGCGACGCGAGGACAGTCATGTGACATGTTTCATGACAGTTTTTCAAGGTTTGGTGGCACTGGAACTCCGATGAAGACAGACACAGATCGACTGCTCCTATGGGAAAGCCTGGCCGTTCAAAGGTTTGCAGTTCTTTCCCAATTGTCGTATAACCTAGGGACGAGAGAGGAGTGGTCGTGGTGGGGACGTTCATTGCCGGATATGGAGCCGAGATGCTTCGGCGCACGCTTCAACACATATCGATGGTTGGACTGGCCCTGGTGCTGGCGGCCTCCATCGGCGTGTCGCTCGGCGTCGCCATTTCTGGACACGACCGCGTTGCCCGCTGGGTTGTCGGAGCCGCGTCGGTCCTGTTCACGGTTCCATCACTTGCACTGTTTGCGCTCCTCGTGGTCGCCTTGGCGCCCATCCGCCAGGGGACAGGGCGTGTGCCTGCCGTTACGGCATTGACCCTGTACTCCATTCTTCCTATTGTGCGAAATACGTGGGTGGCACTGCGTCAGGTGGATCCTTCCACGGTGCAGGCGGCTCAGGGGATGGGCATGACGCCCAGTCAGGTCATGCTCCGCGTCAAGTTGCCTCTGGCTCTTCCGCTCATCATGGCGGGGGTTCGAAACGCGGCCGTCATGGGCGTAGGAATGGCGACGATTGCAGCGCTCATCGGCGGGGGTGGACTGGGCTACTTCATCTTTGAGGGTATCGCCCGGGCCAACCGGTCCATGGTTATCGCAGGAACGATGATGATCACCCTGTTGGGACTAGCTGTGAATGGTGGGCTGCTGCTGGCGGAAGAAGCCATGACGCCGGGAAAACGTCGAAGAGGGGAGCACGGGGGATGATTGAGCTTGATTCGGTCACGAAGCGATATGGGGACAAGACATCTGTCGATCGACTCTCGCTGACGATTCCGGACAACGCTATCACGATTCTGCTCGGTCCCTCGGGGTGTGGAAAGACCACGACGCTCAAAATGATCAACAGATTGATCGAGCCGACAGATGGGGACATCCGTATCGACGGACACAGTGTCTACGGCATGGATCCTATCGACTTGCGGCGTAGCATCGGATACGTCATCCAGGAGGTCGGGCTGTTCCCACATTTCACGGTGGAGGGCAACATCGGGGTGGTACCCAGCCTGCTGGACTGGGACAGAGGACGTATCCGGCGACGGGCGGGAGAGCTGCTGGAACTCGTCAATCTCGACCCATCGGTGTACCTGCGGCGCTATCCGCGAGAGCTGTCAGGGGGAGAACGCCAGCGTGTCGGCGTTGCCCGAGCTCTTGCAGCAGATCCCCGCGTTCTGCTGATGGACGAACCGTTTGGCGCCATCGACCCCATCAACCGGCGCAGTCTCCAGGACTTTTTCCTCAGGCTGCAGACCGATCTGAAGCGCACCGTCGTCTTCGTGACCCATGACATTGGGGAGGCGGTCAAGCTGGGAGACCACATTGCCATCATGCGGGATGGACGCCTGGTGCAAATGGACGTTACACGTGCTCTGCTGGAACACCCGGCAGATGCGTTTGTCGAAGAGTTGCTGGGTGCGACGCGTTCAACGGAGCAGCTGTTGCTGTATAGGGCAGCGCACTACGTAGATACTGCCTTCACCGTCATGACGACGGAGGAAATGCACCGCTCCGGGGTGGAGGCGGAGGCCCCCCTGATCATCCTCAAGGATGGAGATGACATCTCAGGGTACGTTGAGAAGGGACTGCTCGTCACGTGTGAGGATCCCCAGGAGGCGGTTTGCCGGTTTGAGACTGTGAGCGGAAACGCCACGTTGCTTGAGGCCGTGACGACCCTTCTTGAATCAGGGCGGAAGCGTGCTGTCGTCCAGGGTCCCGATGGCACGATCCTGGGCACGCTGAGTGTTCCTATGGTCGCCGAGATCATGGCAAAGGTCGCCCGTTGAACGCCTTCCAGTACCTGGGCAGGAACTGGCCTGGGGTCAGCGCCAAGATCGCTCAGCATCTTGGCATGGTTGGGGTCGCGGTTGCCGCATCCCTGGTTGTGGGGCTTGCCCTGGGCATTGTCGTGAGTCGGCCACGGCTGCAGAAGGTGGGACGGGCGATCATCGGGATTACGGGAGCAGCGCAGGCTGTCCCGAGCGTGGCTGTCATCGCTCTCATGTTTGTCTACACGGGCATTGGTCCCCGCACGGCCGTCATTGCCCTGTCCATCTATGGTGTCGTTCCCATTCTGTTCAATGTGTCCTCAGCGCTGTTGCTGGTGCCGGCGGACATCCGCGAAGCAGCGAGAGGGATGGGCATGACCCCCCTTCAGGTGCTGGTGCGGGTCGAGCTTCCGCTTGCGTCGCAGTCCATCATGGCTGGTCTGCGAACTGCGGTCACGATCGATGTTTCGACCGCCACAGTCGCCTCGGTCGTGGGGGCAGGAGGCCTCGGCGACATCATCTTCATCGGTCTCAGCGTCGTACGCCCCGACATGATTATGGCTGGGACGCTTCTCGTAGCATCCATTGCTATCCTGTCTGATGTGCTGCTTGCGTTCATTCAGAGGTCCGTGGTCTCGCGCGGACTGTCGATCCCATCTTAGGAGGTTTCGTATGCGTAGATTCTTGTGTGCCATGCTTGTTCTGGTTGTCGTAGCGACCATAGCACTAACGGGCTGTGCCAAGCCTGCGCCCAAGACGATCACTATTGCCAGCAAGGATTTCACAGAGGGGTACGTGCTCACGTCCCTCGTGGTTGGCATGCTCCGGAACGCGGGGTTCACGGTCAACGAGAAAGCCGGCATGAAGACGCTGATTATCCGGACGGCCCTGACCTCGAAGCAGATCGACGCGTACGTCGAGTTCACGGGGACGGCCTGGACGACGCACCTCAAGAAGACCGACATCATCCGGGACCCTGTCGCGCTGTTCGATGCGGTGAAGCAGGCGGACCTGACAGCAAACGGCATCGACTGGGTGTCGCGCATCGACTTCAACGACACGTATGCGCTGGCTGTCCGCAAGGCCGATGTGGCGAAGTTCGGGAGTAGCATCTCGAGCCTGGCTGTGTATGTCGCTCAGAACCCCAAAGGGGCTCTATTTGCAGTCAATCCCGAGTTCTACGAGCGCCCCGACGGCTTTCCGGCCCTCACGAAGTTCTACGGGATGTCGATCCCATCCAACCAGGTCAAGATCATGGATGCCGGCATCACTTATCAGGCCCTGGACAATAAGCAGGTCGACGTGGCAATGGCATATTCCACCGACGGTCTGCTGAGAAAATTCGACCTGCAGGTACTGGACGATGACAAGTCATTCTTCCCTATCTACAATCCTGCCTTGTGTATCCAGAAGGACGTTCTCGCGAAGTATCCAGAGATTCCGACAATCCTCGCGCCACTGACGGAGATCCTGACCACGGACAACATCATCAGCCTGAACTACGCGGTCGATGTGCAGGGGGAGTCACCCGAGGTCGTCGCCCAGCGATACCTGAAGGACAATGGCCTCATCAAGTAGAGGAGAGGGAGGAGGATCGTGAGTGAAGTGCGGGACCAACTCCAATCTGCCATGGCGACCGTGACCGCTATCGCCGCCAGCGTCGAGCGCGTGGTGCGGGGCAAGCATGAGCAGGTTCTCCTGGCCCTCGTTCCCATGATTGCGGGTGGACACCTGTTGCTGCAGGACGTGCCCGGCGTCGGCAAGTCGACGCTGGCGCAGGCGCTGGGCCAATCCATTGGTGCTTCCTACAGCCGGATTCAGTTCACGTCCGATCTCCTTCCCGCAGATATCCTCGGCGTCAACATCTATGAGGCTGCTACGGGGGAGTTCCGGTTCCGGCGGGGACCCATCTTCGCAAACGTCCTCATGGCCGACGAAATCAACAGGGCCAGTCCCAAGACCCAGTCTGCGCTTCTCGAGGCCATGAACGATCGACGTATCAGTATCGACGGCATGACATGGGAACTGCCGGACCCGTTCTTCGTCATTGCTACACAGAATCCCATCGAGTATACGGGGACATACCCTCTGCCCGAGAGCGAACTGGACCGCTTCCAGCTGTGCATGGGGATCGGTTACCCGGACGTCGAAGCAGAGCGGCAGATTCTGACTGAACGGCCTGTGCGTCAGCATTCCATCCATCTGCAGCCTGTGGCCTTGGTTCAACAGGTGCTGGAGGCACAGGACGCAGTCGATGCCGTGACGGTGGCGCCGGCGATCCTGGACTATGTGCTGGCGTTTGTGCGTGCGACCCGTTTCGAGACGCTGTTCGAGGTGGGCGTCAGCCCTCGGGGCGCCATTGATCTGCTCAAGGCGGTTCGGGCATGGGCGCTGCTTCAAGGTCGCACGTTCGTCGTCCCTGACGACGTCAAGACGATGGCACCCTATGTGGCGGCTCACCGCATTCTGCGTCGTGGCAGTCGCAAAGGAGCCTCGAGGGCCGATATCGATCGCATCTTTGAGCAGGTGCCGGCGCCTGTGTGACAACGTCTCCTGCAGCCGGAGCATGATGAGTCTGGTCGAGGTGCGGTTCAAGAAATACCATCGGGCTGAACGGCTGACGCGCAGCGGTCTGTTGTTCTTCCTTGCCATCGTCGGCATCGGGGCGGTCGCCATCAACTCGGGCAACAACCTGCTGTATCTCATCTTATTCTTTCGGGACTGCTGTCGGTTGCGAACCTTCGCCATCTCGAGGTCTCGCTCGACGCTGCAGACGCGGTCTACGCCGGTCGGCCGGCGCTGCTGGCAATCCGTGTTTGCAACGTCGGTTCGTTCCCGCTGTTTTTCGCGCGCGTCGACGTCCGGGTGGGCCGAGACGCTGTTTCGCTGAGCGTTCCCTTTGTGAACGCTCATGCTGCCTTGGAACTTCCGCTCACCCTCACCCTGCCCACGCGGGGGCGTGTGGCGGGACTGCGGGCGGACATCGCCTCGACGTTCCCGTTCGGTATCGTCGAGATGCGTCGAGATGTAGCTGTCGGTAGCGAGTTGATCGTATACCCGCAGGTTCATCCCGTCCTCCTGCAGCAGCAAGACGAAGAGGGTGAACACCGCCTCGAGAGGGCAAGGGCAGGCGGCGATGGCGATTTCTTCTCTCTGCGCAGGTATCATGAGGGAGACGATTCCCGCCACATCGACTGGAAGGTGACGGCCCGAAGGGGTGACCCCTACGTTGTGGAACAGGAAGCCAGATATCAGCAGGAGTCCGTCTTCTACCTCGATACGGCAAGGCGTGCATGGCCTGACGGCCAGGCATATGAACTCGGCGTCTCGAAGATCGCGAGCGCTCTGACGTCCGTCTTCGGGTCGGGAGAGGCTATCGGGCTTGCGCTTCCCGGATCGTTTCTGGACGGACGTGAGCACAGGGTCTGGCAGCAGGCGATGGAACTGCTGGCCCTGGCTGAGTTTACTGAGGATCCGCCCCGTCCCGGACCTCTCCACAGCTTCACGCACGAAGCCGTCAGTTTCGTGAACGAGGTCCCATGACGAGGTCGCTGGACGTCCGGCGGGTGCTGGGGGTCCTGCTGGGTCTCACGGCGTGTGGGTTTCTGTCCATCGTCGAAACCTGGTATGCTCTGTACGCCATCGCATTTGTCGTGGCCCTGCCCCTGGCTGGACATATCCGTGGACGCTGGGGACGGCGTTCTCTCGAGGCCCTGCCCCTCGTCTGGTTTCTTGTTCTCATGGTTCTGGGGACTCAGCTCTTTGCGCTCCTGGCGCAGGCGATGCTGGCTGCAATGGCTTGCCGATTCATTCTGACAGACAATGTTCACGACTATCAGGGGCTCGTACTTATTGCCCTCTTCGTCACCGTCCTGTCTGCTGCCGGGTCCATCTCGGTTGCATTTGGGCTTCTCCTGCTCGCGGAGTTTCTGATCGCGACGATTCTGCTGATCATGGCCCAGTTCAAAGGCAAGGTGCCGCACATCGGTAGAGGATTCTACAGCGCTGTGGTTGTGTTTTCGCTTGTGTCGTTTGTGTTTGCGTTTGGTGTGTTCTTCGCCCTTCCGCGGTGGACACTGGGCTATATCAAGGGCAGTCCTGCGCTTGCGACCCAGACGACAGGATTTTCCAAGGACGTTACGATCACCCCAGGGGAGGTGCTGCAGGACAACACCGTCGTCATGCGTGTCGAGCCCCAGAAGGGTGGGTCCCGGTTGCCACTTCCTGCCTACATCTCGGGCATGCGCTACACGACCTTCAGTGGCAGGCAATGGCTGGTTGCAGCCGGTCGCCCCGAGTCTCTGTATGCATCCATCGGGATTGATTCGTTCGTGGTGAGCGATCAGGAGCCCGACACACTGACAACCGTGTATCTCGAGCCGACCGGGACGGACGTCGTCTTTGGGTTGGAACATGTGACCGGTCTGAGAGGGCAGTTTCAGTACCTTCGCCGCGACGCGGAGGGCAACCTGTTCACGGATGCGCCCTACTACAAGACCATCCGGTATGACGTTTCGTCACTCGATCAGGACACGGTCCCTGTCGACAGCCTCGTGGCCAGTCGGCCGGTGTTGCTGGACAGATATCTTCAGGTCCCGGAGCTTTCGCCGGCTTTCAGAGAGATTGCTGCACGCGTTGTCCAGGGCACGACGATGCGCGGCAAGGCGCAGGCGACTCGCGACTATCTCCTTGCCAACTACGAGTACTCGCTGAATCCGACAGCGACATCGGTCGAGGACTTCGTGGTCAATCAGCGTACGGGGTACTGTGAGCATTTTGCCACGGCCATGGTGCTTTTGCTGCGCGCCCAGGGCGTTTACGCCCGCCTGGTGTCTGGCTTCGTGGCCACGGAATGGAACAACGCCTCGGGGTATCTCATTGTGCGGGCCAAGGACGCGCACACGTGGGTCGAGGTTCTGGACGGGGACAACTGGGTCCGGTATGACCCGACACCCAGTTCGTTCCAGCAGGTGTCGCTGATGACGAATGTCCCCGACAATATTCGCATGGCCTGGTACCGAAACGTCGT
>JAPLGH010000049.1 GCA_026390285.1 Caldisericota bacterium | reverse complement strand
GGGAGGAGTCTTCTCTACGACCGTGGCCTCAGTCAGGGCTGTGGACGAGGTGAGTTTCTTCATCAATCAGGGCGAGACCTTGAGCTTGGTGGGAGAATCCGGATCGGGCAAGACAACCACCGGACGCACCATGCTGAAGCTCTTGCAGCCCACGAGTGGGAAGATCATTTACAAAGGCAAGGACATTACGAAACTTACCCCGAACCAGATGCGGCCTCTCCGTCGGAACATGCAGATCATGTTCCAGGATCCATATGGCTCCCTCAACCCGCGCATGCCTGTGGGAGACATTATTCAGGAACCCTTGGACGTGCATGGCATCGGCACGCGTAAGGAACGGCGACAAGCTGTCGCTACCATGATGGAAACGGTGGGCCTGCGCCCGGAGTATGAAAAGCGCTATCCTCATGAGTTCTCCGGTGGTCAGCGCCAGCGTATCGGAGTTGCCCGCGCGCTTGTCATCAATCCGGAACTGCTTGTTCTGGATGAGCCCATCTCGGCCTTGGATGTGTCGATTCAGTCGCAGATCATCAACTTGTTGCAGGAGCTGCAGCAGCGGCTGAATCTGACGTATCTCTTCATTGCTCACGACCTTGCCGTCGTGCGCCATATGTCTGACCGCGTTGCGGTCATGTACCTTGGCAAGATCGTCGAGACGGCTGAAAACGATGAGCTGTTCGACCACCCGCTTCATCCATACACGCAGGCTCTGCTGTCGGCAGTGCCAGTGCCTGACCCCGAGGTTAAGCGGGAGCGGATTATCCTACAGGGTGACGTGCCGTCACCAGTGAACCCCCCGTCCGGCTGCCACTTCCGCACGCGGTGCCCGTATGCGATGCCCATCTGCAAGGAGCAGGAGCCCGCGATGATCGAAGTTGCACCGGGACATACGGTTGCCTGTCACTTGCTGACCAAGAAGTAGAGAACATCAGAGCAGGTTTGAACCGAGCTGCCGGTCCTTTGCGAAAGGGACTGGCAGTTCTTGTTATGCCCTTGACTGGTGTTTGTGTCGTTCGAGAGATCAGCGGTTCCCGGGGCAGGAGGTCCTTATGGAAGAAGAACATCGGGACAAGACACAGTCATATTCCCGGCAGAGTATGAACGGCACTGGTGGTGACATGCCAACCGGGTACCGTCCGTGTCCCTTCTGCCATGCTGTCATTGCATGGCAGTCCGAACGGTGCCCATCCTGCGGACGCGTGCTGGTAGAACGTGTCGGCTCCGGTCCTTTGCAGAAGCCACCCCGCGACCCACGATCATTGGAGCGAACGTCGTGGTGGTCAGCCAGCGTACGTTCGGTGCTGGCCCGCGTGCGACAGGCAGTTCAGCGGATCGTGCGACCTACCGTCACCGGCATATCCTCCGGGAGGGGAGGGTCTTGGGCGACGGCGAGCCGTGGCGCGTCCTGGTCTGTGTTTGAGTCTGCCCGGGGTCCTGCGCATTCACGGTGGCCAGGTTCCATCCCTGCAACCACGGAGCGGCCGCGGCGATGGTCCTATTCTTCCTTGTCGCAGTCATCAACAGGTAGCTTTCTTGGGGTCAAGCGTTACCATTGCTGTCCTGGCGATATTCGCCATCCCCGCGCGGAATCAGATTTCCTTGACAGGGTTCCTTCTCTGTCCAAACTGAGGACAGAGTTCAAGGACATCGCTCACTGGAGGTAGCTATGACCACTCGTCGTCTCGTCGTGCTCTGTCTTCTGCTGTGTGTCGTTTCGTGCTCGCTGGCTGGATGCAAGCGCACGTCGGGGAGTCCGTCGCAGACAGCCGGCCTGACCTCTGTGGAGGCTGCCGAACTCGTCTGGCCGGAGGCGAAGAAGAATTTTGGTGACGCCGTGCTATGGCGCCTCGCACCCGTCGAGGAACGTGATTCGCTTACTATGCGCCTTGCCTCCGACTGGCAAGACAGCGACCGGTCAGCGGCCTGGTTCGTCTGGTACGCTGACCCTGTCGGTGAAAACTGGATGATGTTCAGCATCAAGGGCAACACGATTGCCAGCACGGACATCGGGACGCGGAGTTTTTCAACGATGGCCATGGGCGCCGACTGGCCGAGAGAGCGTCCCGCCGTGGCGATGAAGGATGCCGCAAAGGCCGCCGCCGCTCAGGGCGCAGAGTTTTCCGCTCTCACCTGGACGGAGTTTACGTACGAATACGACAGCGACAGCCACAAAAGGCCGGGGTGGGTGTTTTCCTTCTCCGAAACGCTTGCCTCCGGCGGCACGCTGACTTATTGGTTCTTCGTGGATGGCATCACGGGCGTCGTCCTCCGGGCAGTCAACGACCGGAATGAGGACATGGTCCTGCCCATCGACCGTGAAGCCCTGCTGAAGCCGCGGACGGACAACCACGAGAAGGACCTGCGCCAGTTCTTCGGCTTTATCAGCACCGGGCAGCCCGAATGGGCAGTACGTCAGCTTGCCTACGCGGCGTCACCAGACGAAGCCACCGCCCAGAGGTGGCTGGCTAACTTCCAGAGCCTGAGCGCGTTGACCGTCGTGAGCGTCGAGCAGGCCAGCCTTGAGCAGTGGACAGCGGAGCACGAGTTCTACAAGGTGACGCTGGACGTGAAGACATCCGAATCGCCGGAGAAGTATGGATGGGACAACGGTCGCAGCGTCCGCTGGGTGGAGCTCATCCCGCAGGGCGGTGGTTCCTGGAAGGTGGCAGCACTGTCCCTCAGCCCCTAGGGCAGGCCGCGTCTGCGGTAACAGTAGCATCGCAGGATGACCTTCCGTCTCTGAAATCTGTACCCCCGAGAAGCTCTCCCGGGGGTCTTCTTTTCGCTATCCGGCGAGCACGTGCCGGCCATGCGACATGCAGGCTGTGGCTCCTCGTGCAGGTTGACACTCAGCGAAATGAATATATATTCATATCGTGCAAGGAGATGACATGCCCAGACGACAGGTCGCCCGCAGATGTGGCACGTATGAGGGAACGAGTCTCCCCTGTCCGGAGGCCTCAGGGACGTTGCACGTCCTCGGGGCCGACGAGATGGAGGCATTGCGCCTCAGCGACCTGCTGGACGTCGACCAGACCGAAGCTGCATTCCGCATGGGCATCTCCCAGAGTACGTTCCAACGTATCCTTGCGGGTGCTCGACGCAAAGTCGCAGCAGCACTCGTCCGCGGCTATCCGCTGACGGTTGCACAGGCGTGGGACGCGGACATCAAGAGCGCTACACATCAGAGACACCAGAAGAAGAGTACAGGAGGCACCAGCATGATCACGCGTATTGCATTTCCGACCGACGACGGCACGACGCTGTGTCCACACTTTGGGCGTGCGCACTACTACAAAGTTGTTGAGATAACCGATGGGAAGGTGACCGCATTGGAACTGCGTGACAAGTTTGCGCACATTCATGGTGAGGAGAATCATGGAGAATCCGATGTAAGCCATGATGAGGTGCACGGCTGCATGGCCGACGCAGCGCATGGTTGCGACACGATCATCGTAGGTGGGATGGGACCGGGTGCCATAAATGCAATGACTGCTGCAGGCTATGCAGTGATGCAGACAGACAAGAGCAATCTGGACGAGATTGTTGAGGCCTATCGTACAGGGACGTTTGTCGACCTGGCTGGAAAAGTGTCCTGCTATCATGAAGGAGATAGGCATGGAAACTGCTAGCATTGGACAGACCGTGACCCCGGAGTTCAATCACGTGCGGCACGTGCTGGCCGTCGCCAGCGGCAAGGGCGGCGTGGGCAAGTCCCTCGTGTCCGCCATGGCAGCAGTCGAGCTCGCGCGCCGCGGTTTCAAGGTCGGCATCATAGATGCAGACATCACAGGACCGTCTATTCCGCGCCTTTTCGGCCTGAACGCGCGTCCTGAGTCTTCGACGGTCGGCATCGTCCCTCCTGAGACACGGACTGGCATCAAGCTTATCTCTGTCAACATGTTCCTGGAAGACTCAAATCAGGCGGTCATCTGGCGCGGCCCGCTGCTCACATCTGCCATTAAACAGTTCTGGACTGATGTGGTGTGGGGAGATCTGGATGTCCTCATCATGGACCTGCCGCCAGGAACGGCTGACGTGCCCCTGACGGCATTCCAGTCCCTTCCGGTCGATGCTATTCTCATGGTCACGACGCCACAGGAGCTGGCCAGCGTGATCGTCGAGAAGGCTGCTGGCATGGCAAAGCAGATGCACAAGCCGATTCTTGGAATCGTCGAGAACATGGCGATGGCTACCTGCCCTCACTGTGGCGAGGCATTTGAGCTGTTTGGTCCCAGCCACGCGCAGGAGCTGGCTGACCGCATTGGTGCCCCTATTCTTGCACGCATGCCGATCGACTCAAATGTGACGCTGCAGGCCGACACTGGTCATGTGGAAGATGTCGAGATGCCTTCCTTCGCCCCAGTCACCGAGGCACTCGCGGAATACATCGCGACGACATCGACAAACACGGCTGCGCCTGCGAAGCCTGCCACCCCTCAAGCGTGAGGATCCTGAAGGTGCAGTAATTCGAAAGCCGCACATAGTTCCTGGAAGACGGCAGAAGGTCTGGTGGAAGGTAGTGTACCAGGGCTTCTGCATGGAGGGCATTGGCGGAGGCTGTGTGTGGTGTTGCCGGCGTATCAGAGGGAATAAACGCATGATGCGTAATGCACTGTGCGTCATGAACAGCAAACCACAGGAAATGCCCGTTATTTCAGTTGGATTGCGGTGAGCCTACTTCACCAAATGTGGCTAGACTTGTTGGCGTAAATCTGTTCTAGATGAGGAGGTTCGATGAGCGACGAGATTGTACGTGTTGGGATCGTCATCTGCAACAGGTACCACACGTGCGCGGCCGGCAAATGCCTGCGCGCCTTGAGGAACCGCGAGGGGGCGTTCAGCATCTACGCAGGGAAGGAAGTGGAACTCGTCGGCTGTACCACGTGCGGTGGGTGTCCCGGGGGAAATGTGGAATACGCTCCCGCCGAGATGAAGAAGAACGGGGTGACCGTCATCCATCTTGCCACGGGCATGCTTGTCGGCTATCCACCCTGCACGCGCATCGACTACTTCCGACGGTTTATCCAGGAGCAATACGGCATCCCTGTCGTCGTCGGAACCCACCCCATTCCTCAGAAGTACTTCAAGATCCACGACGCGCTAGGTTCCTGGAAGTCTCCCATGTGGCGGAAACTCATCCAGCCCATGCTTGCTACCGAGGAAATCCGCCTGGCCTACGACTAGACTGAAGTGTGAAGACCATTGTACCAGGTACAATGGTCTTCACACTTCATGAGCGTCAGGAAGCCGGAAGGAGGATGGAGAACGTACTGCCCTTGCCGACCTCGCTGACCACTGCGACATGGCCATGCATTGTCTCCACCGCCTTGCGGACGATGGCCAGACCCAGACCGTTGCCCCCTGAATCGCGACTGCGGCTAGGGTCCACGCGCGTGAAACGGTCCCAGATACGCGGCAGCGCCTCGGGCGGCATGCCGGGGCCCTGGTCGGTGACGGCGATGGTTATCAAACTCTCGCTTCTCTGAGCAGTGATGGTGACGGCTGTCCCTTCGGGCGCATAGCGGACAGCGTTCTCCACTAGGTTGTCCAAGGCGACGGTCAGCAACTCGCGATTGGTCACCAGAGTCATGTCCGTCTCTGGCGTCTGCAATGTCATCGACTTGGCGGTCAAGGTCTCGGCATGAGCGCTGCGCAAGCCCCCCCAGATATCTAGCAGCTGGACTGGTGCAATTGGAGCGGATTGCTCCCCGTCGAGGCGTGCCAGCAGGAGCAGCGACTCTGAGAGGTGCGTGGAGCGCTCGGCCTGTGATGCGATGGCCGTGAGATGCCTGCGGAATTCCTCAGGCTCCTGGTCCTGGTTGAGCGCGACCTGCGTGTTGAGGCGGATGGAACTAAGTGGAGTCCGCAGTTCATGCCCGGCGTCTCCCGTGAATTGCTCCAGCCGGCGCATCGACTCGGCGACCGGGTGGAGGGCGAGACTGGCCGCGATCAGGCCGGCCAGGACGATGAACAGGAAGGCGACGGGTCCAGCCCATGCGGCGGCTTTCCACAGTTCCTGCATGTCTTGCTGGACGGGTCGCATCGTCGTCCCCAGCAGGAACGTGTAGAGTGTGCCGTCCTTTAGATGGCCACTTGCGCCGACGACGCGCACCACCAGGTTGTGACTGGGTGGGATGGACCAGTCGGTATGATTTGCGATGATGCGGACCGTGGGTGTGTCCGTGCCCGTCACGACACTGAGCATACTCTCCGCCGGGTTGATGTTGACACCGTCTGTTCGGCCGTCCTTCAGTTGGAACTTCAGTGAGTAGACCATGCCGGTCCGGGCGACAGCCAGCGTAGAATCTGCAATCTGGAGGGATTTCTTGGCGGCTACTGATGGATCGAGGCTGCTCAGCAGGCCGCTGAGAGTCGCAGCGTCATGCTGCAGGGTCTTGTCGAGCCGGCCGACGGCTGCTGCCTCGTAGGTCTGGACGAACCAGCCGGCAGCGGGCACAAGCGCCACGCAGACGACAAGGACCGTTAGGACCGCCTGGCGCGCGACCGCATGACGGAGGATCTCCTCGGAAGATGGGACGGTGAGCTCGGACCGCCGGCCCGTCAGGTATCCCAGCGCGAAGAGGACCGCGAGAAGGGTGGGAACAGCCCACAGGAGTGTGTGGCGCAGGCGGATGACTTGCCAGTAGTCTGGCTCGGGAGCCACCAGCTCCACGCGGACGCTGTCCTTGGTGGAGGTCGTCAGGTAGCTGGGCCGTGGCGTGCCACCCTCGATGAGAGGAGCCAGCTTGCGCCACGTCGGCGAGTCGCCAGGCTTCTGATAAGAGGCGGGACCGTAATCCACGCCCGCGCGATCCTGCAGCTTGCCATCCACCAGGATACGGAACGAGCAGTCCGGGTAGGACATGGCATACGTCGCGTGCAGGAACGCAGCCGAGACTTCGCCTGTCGAGAGCCACTCGGACATCGTGTTTGCTGTGGACGTCACGTCGAGGTCCGTTCCCCGGGCGAACTCTTCCCGTGCGGCGGCGTGCGTCTTGCTGACCAGGGTCCACACGATGGGAACGGCGAGGATGGCTCCGATTAGCGCCAGGGCCAGTCCACGGCGCAGCGGTGTCCATGATGTTCCTCTTCGAATAACGTGGTTCCCGGGGAGGAGAAACACCCTGATGACACAGATGGCCACGAGACACAGACACGCCCACATGGCGATCATGAAACCCACCGAGGTCCTGACCTGTGCTGCAGTAGGACCTGCGCTGCCAATGATGAGTTCGCCCCAGTAATTGCCCATGCCGGAATTCATGTAGGTGACGTACAACGGCTGGAGTTCCTCCGGCGCATTCACAGGGGCGAGTGACAGGCGGTACTGCCACATGCTCTGCTGAACAGAGATTCCCATGACGTTGTCGAGGCTGTAGTCGGTTCCCACGAGGACATCGATGTTCCTGCCCGCGATGCGCACGCGGATGAATCCTCTGGCTCCGAGGGCGGGCAGCTGGTCTTCGATCGCACCCCGTACCGCTGCTTCGGTCATCACGCCGGGGTCGAGACTTGTGATGCGCTCCCGGATCGTCGTATTCACTTCGGTCGTCGTGATCTCCTGCGTGTCTGGATCGGCTGCGCCCCGTGTGGCGTTGCGCATGAGGCTCCCCAGGACGATCGCGGCTATGAACAGCAGAACTGCGACGAAAACCAGGCGAGAGCGCGTTCCTGCCAGCCTATGAGTCATGTCCGTCCCCCTTGTCGGAGGGGGCGACGATGCCGTAGCCCAGTCCACGCACGGTCGTGATGAGTGGATGCGCCGGGTCTGTGTCCAGCTTGGCACGCAGGTAGCGCACATGCGTGCGCAGGGTGTCGGACCACAGCGATGCCTTGGCATCCCATAAGTGGTCTTCCAGTTCTTCGCGCGGCACGATGCGTCCCTGGTTGCGCAGCAGGTAATCGAGAAGCTGCTCTTCCTTGGTAGCCAGCGTGACAGGCCTTCCGTTCAGTTGGCAGGCATGGGTCACGGTATCCAGTTGTACTGCTCCTGACCGCAGGATGGATGTCTTTGGGCTTCTGTCTCTGCGCAGGAGAGCGCGCACCCGTGCCAGCAGTTCGTCGAGGTCGAAAGGCTTGGTCAGGTAGTCGTCGGCGCCCGCGTCCAGGCCGGTGACCTTGTCGTTCGTCAGGTTCCGGGCCGTCAATACTAAAACGGGCATGACGTATCCCTCGGACCGGATGGTCCTGAGGAACGTCAGGCCGTCCATGCGTGGCATCATCAGGTCCAGCAGGACCAGGTCGTATGCCTGCTCGATATGGACCCTGCTGAGTGCCTCGCGGCCATCCAGCGCCGTATCGACAGCCAGCCGTTCGTGCGTCAGCGCGTCGGAAAGCGCGGACAGCATCGTTGGTTCGTCTTCTACCACCAGTACTCTCATTGTCGCTCTCCTCCTTTCTCCCAATGTCGCGGGTTTCCCTGTGCGCCTCGATGATAACAGCATAGCGTTAACCCATCGTTAAGTGGAGACCTCGCAGTTGCGCTTCCGCGACATGGGGGCACAATACTCGCATGGAAAACGTTGAGACTCGGGGCCGAGGATTACGTGGCTGTGATGGGTGGAACGTGAAGACCGTTGTACCAGGTACAACGGGTGTTCACAATTCATGAGCGTGAAGAAGCCGGAGGGGGAACAGCGCACGAGTCCCGTGGCGGGCGCGTACGTGCTGGTACGATCACGCCGTCGGACTATCGGGATGGAGGTCCGACCGGACGCCACGCTGGTGGTGCGGGCGCCTGCCCGGACACCGGTGTGGTACGTGGAGTCTTTGCTGCGGGAGAAGGCAGGGTGGATCGAGGACAAGCTCGAGAAGGCACGCAGTCAGGTGTCCCTGCCGCCTCGCCACGACTTCCTGACGGGGGAACGCTTCCCGTACCTGGGACGCGAATGGCCGTTCGTGGTCCTCGCGTTCCAGAAAACGCCACTGACCTTCGACGAGAAGGCAGGGTTCAGTCTGGACATGACGGCGTTCGACCGCGGAGAAGTGGCCTTCGAGGAGTGGTACCGCGCCCGGGCACATGGGCTTCTTGCTGAGCGTGTCCAGCACTACGCGCCCCTGGTCGGCGTGAGCGTTCCCCGACTGCGCATCACGGGCGCCGAGCGGCGCTGGGGTTCGTGCAGTACCAGTGGCACGGTCAGCTTCGCCTGGCGCCTTGTCATGGCCCCTATGGATGTGGTCGACTACGTGGTCGTGCACGAGCTGGCGCACCGGCGCGAGATGAACCACTCGACCAAGTTCTGGGCCGTCGTCGCGTCGGTTCTCCCGGACTACGACGTGCGCAGACGCTGGTTGAGGGACCACGGGGGGATGCTTACGATCTAGGACGGAGAAGTAAGGCTATCGGCGGAGGACCCACCAGACGTCGCGGCCGGCGAAACCGCAACGGCGGAACAAGTGGTCGGGTTCGCAGGGGTTCTTCACCTGGCCGGCAACCGTCGTGAACGGGACCTTCTGTTCCAGGCGATAGACAAGCTCCCGGACGAGCATGGTGCCCAGCCCAAGACTGCGGAACGCAGGCAGGACCTGAATCCACTCGAGGGAGGCTTCTCCCGTGGGCCTGTCGGTTTCGGCGATACCAAGAGCGACAGGGCGCTTCGCCTTGCGGTCGATGACCCACAGCCAGGCGTGTGGTTCGAAGACCGGGCGCTTCGTCCAGGTCGCAATCTCGTCTGTACCCGGCGTAGGAGTGTCATAGCAGGCATGCAGGATGGTGGCCACAAGTGGAAGTTCGGTCGTTGTGTCAACCTCGCGGATGGCATACCCGGGGACCATGACGTGCAGTGGCAGCTCACTGCCGGTGTGGATCAGGCGGAAGAACGCTTCCTTGAGGTCAAACCAGGGGGCGAGAGGAGCTACGAAGTCGTTGTGGATCCATACGGTGGGGACGCCATCCAGTTTGACCGACGCGGTCTTCAAGGGATCTTGCGTTCGTGTCCCGTAGATGAGTAGCTTCCCAGGTTCGCGCAGTTCGACGCCGGTTGCCTGCGTGCTGTCCGCAATAAACCGGCACTCCAATGACTGCAAGCGCGCAATGGTCTTCCACAGTGGATTTGGCAGGATGCGCGACGGGTCCTTCCGGTAGAGGGCGCGGAGGGCCACCTCGTCGGATGAGGTATCTCTGGGAGCGGCTATGACTGCTGCTTTTCGTCGGGGCATAGGGGCAGGATAGCGCCCCTGCGGCCCACGTCAACCGTCACGTCACCACGTCAGCTGTTCAGAATGTCCTTGGCCCAGCGGACCAGGTCGGCAGAACATTGTTCTTTGTCCATCTTGAGCGGCAGCTTGAAGCCAATACGACCGGCAACCTTGGCTCCGGGCACCAGCGACGTGAGTATCCGCTGCGTTTTGACGTCGTTGTCACCATAGCAGGTGAAGAAGGCAACCCTCGTTCCCTTGAAGTCGGCGCTCTTCAGAAATGTTCGCACGGCTGGGGCCGGGTGGCTGTTCCAAACGGGTGTCCCCACAAAGACCAAGTCGTAATGCGCGGCGTCGTGCGCCAGCGGACGAAGTGGTGGTGTAGCGCCGGTGGCGGCGAGAAACCCGCCTTTGAAGTATTTCATGAAGCCATGTGTCGGGTGCGGCTTGACCAACTCCAGTTCCATCGTGTCGAGCTCCAGCTCCTTGGCGAGCGACCTGGCGAGAAACTGGACGTCGCCGTCCAGCGAGTAGAACACTACCAGTGCATTGGGCATCATGTGCCTCCCTTTCGTTTCAGACTACCTGTGCCCGACCATGTGTCAAGTGAATGTCCTTCGCAGGAGCCCTGCCGAGTCGGCGCCTGTCCGGAGAACAGCCAGAAGACGGCCCGGGATGTTCTGCTGCGGAAACTACGTATTGATGCCGGTTGGCTTCTTGCCCAGAGAGGCGCAGTAGATAACAAACTGCTTTGCAGGATCGAACCCAAGGTATGCGTTGAACTCGTCGTCCAAGAACGCATTGATAGCGCAGACGCCACAGTCGATGGCCTCGGCCGCCAGGTACAGGTTCTGACAGACATGACCGGCGTCGAGAAACAGGCCGCGATAGGCGCGCTGGTTGTAGCGCCAGACCATACGGTAGGGCACAGCAGTCCAGATGAACGTGACTGCGCTCAGCTCGACCATCTTCTGGTCACCACACAGCCGTGTGACATCCTGGAGGGTCTGCGTTCCGGACATGACGAACTGCAGTGCATGCTCAATGGCAAGGAACCGGCAGATGCCCGGCTCCAGTCCCGCAACAGCGCGGACCATCAGGTATGTCTCGAAGGCATGGCGCGCGCCGCCGGATGGCACGGTGCGGAGCGTGCAAGGGCGCTTCGTGACAGCCTTGACACCCTGGGTGCACCACAACAGATAGGACAACCCCTCCATGCTCAGCGGTTCGTCGCGATACAGGCGGATGCTGTGGCGACGGTCGATGGCCGTACGCAAGTCAAGTCCTGCGATCTGCAGCGCCTTCGGGTCCGGCAGGGCGATCATGGGAAAGTCGGCATCTGGAGGCAATTCAAGTAGGGGTTGTGGCAGTCCCTTCTCCTGGTCGGACTGCTGTTCGGGCATATCTGCCGCGTAGCGCGTATCGTACAGAAACTGCTGTCCAGAATCCATGGTTCACCTCAGCATTGTGGTATGCTGTGATTATAGTCTCCCAGAAATCGTTTGCAATCCGAACGGATAGTGTGATGGGGAGGCGTAACCATTCGTTGGCGCTTGCGCTTATTCTGTGGAGAGACAGGACTCTGGTGGTGGGGGAAACAGCAATGAAACACGTTGGCCGCATTCTGACAGCAGTTCTGGTAGTATTCGTCGTGGCCGTGATCTGGTATGCCACCGCGGGCCAGGCTGTCGTCATGCGGGAAGCCTTCACCAATGCTGACAGTATTGCGGCGGGGACGGTCTGGGTACGATCGGACAAGGGTCTCTATGGCGGCCCGGTCACAGCCATCGCCAGCCTTCCTTCTGACGGGAGTGTCGTGTACGCCGGCACCCGAGAAGATGAGTTCTACACGTCCTCCGACGGCGGAAACGACTGGACTCCACTTGCAGGACTCTCGTCCGGCCGGTATGTTGCGGGCATCGAGCTTGACCCCAGGGCGAGCGGGAGGGTCGTCGGCAAGGCCGTCTATGGTGCCGGCTTCTTCCTATCGGAGGACGGTGGTCGGACCTGGAGGAACGCAAGTCGAGGTCTGGGTAGCCGGTCGGTGTCCTGCCTTGCTTCCGCTGCCGACTCGCCTGACACGTTGTTCACAGGGACGGGAGATGCCGGACTCTTCGTCTCGCGGGACGGGGGCCGTTCGTGGAGCCGCGTCGGTCGCAGGACGCTGGGCGACCGCATCGTGGCTGTCGACCTGACCAAGGACGGCAAGACGGCGTATGCAGGAACACAGGAGTCTGGCTTCTTCGTCTCGCGGGACGGAGGTGGCGAATGGAGTGCCGTTATCCTTCCATTTGGATCTGAGCCAATAGTGACAGGTATCGATATCGATCCGGTGGACGAGTTCCGCCTGGCCGTCACTGTGACAGGCGGCGGCACGGGGCTGTCCAAGGACGGAGGTCGGACGTGGGTCGCGTCGCGCAAGGGGTCGCTTCCATCAGACTGCAGTGCGGTCCAGTTCCTCCGGGACGGGACATCTGGATTTGCTGTCGGCACACAGTCCGGCGCACTGTACTTCTCGACCGACGGCATCGACTGGCAGCTCACGGTCCAGTTGCCCGAGGGCGGACACGTTTTCGGATTGACGCGCTCAGGCATGGGCTTGCTGGCTGCGACTTCCCATGCAGTCTTCTCTTCGCGGGATGGTAAGGCATGGAGTGAGTCCCGCACCGGGATCACGAACCTGACGTTTGCAGGATTGGCCGCGTCACCGGTCGACGCGAACATCCTCTTTGCGGCGACGGACCAGGGGGTCTTTCGCAGTCAGGACGCCGGCACGTCGTGGGCACGGTGCTCCGAATCGAGGCCAACCATCAGCGTTCTTGTACTGCATGATGGACGGACTGTCCTCGCCGGTACGTCCAACGGTTCCGTGCTGCGGAGTGCCGACGCTGGGGATCACTGGATCAGCATCACGCGTGGCGTTCCCGGTGTCAAGATACGTATTCTGGCGTCCCGAGCCACAGGATCGACGATGGTCTACGTTGGTACGGACGATGGATTCGCGGTCTCGACCGACGCAGGTCTGACCTGGGAGCCGAGGAACATCGGCCTCGTGACCAATGCGTCAGCGGGATCGCTGACACCCCGCATCGAGATTGCCGCACTCCTTCCTGACCCGGTGACGCCGGACAGGGTGATCCTCTCGCTGCTGGGTCAGGGGCTGTACGTAACAAACGACGACGGTAACCGCTGGAAACCTCTGCAGTCGTCGATTGGCACACCCTGGGTCAACAGCCTCGCCGTCGACGAACAGACAGGCTGGTATTACGCCGGCACGGACACCGAAGGTGTGGTTGTTTCCCGAGACGGTGGGACGGAGTGGTCCCGGTCCAGCAGTGGGCTGTCGACCATCCTCTCCGTGCCGGGATCGGTGAACACGATCGCGATCGCTCGAGATAGCACCGTGTACGTGGGTACGCAGGCACGTGGAGCGGCGATCTCACGGGACGGTGGGGCCACTTGGCAGCGTTTGAACAGTGGTCTGTCCGACCTCGCGGTGCGGCGTATCGTCGTGGCAGGCAGCCGCGTGTTCGCCGTGACGGCGCACTGCGTGGTACGCCTCCAGACTCAGTAGTTTTCGAGAACCCAGCGCTCGAAGCCGCGGGCGTCTGAGACGTGGTCAGCGCCTGAAGTGGCTGTGTCACCGATCACGTGGTCGGTCACGAGATAGGTCTCGATACCAGCCAGACGGGCCGACATGTCCTCGGTGCAATCGTTGCCTACCGCGACCGCCTGCACACCCGCTGTCGCAACAAGGGGGGATTCTAGCGAGGTTCCAGGAAACTTGACATTAATTGCGAACGTGCTATTAGAAATAGTAAGGGGCAAACAGAGGCAAAAGGGGGTGGATGAAGGTCTGACTCTTACCCATGGTTCTGTTGGGACATACGGGAAGGTTGAGGCACGATCTACAGGAGGCAACAGGATGAGAAAGGCAGTGGTTATGCTGCTCGTTGTAGCGCTGCTCGCCGGGATTCTAGGATCTACCCCTGTGCGAGCAGCTGAGGGTATTATCGTTCAGATAACGATCGGATCTACGACCGCGACCATAAACGGCAAAAACGTTGCTCTCGATCAGCCACCTATTATCGAGAATGACAGAACACTTGTGCCATTCAGGTTTCTCGGGGAGGCAATCGGCGCCCAGGTAGCCTGGAATCCTGTCAACAAGATGGTGACCTACGCCTACGGGGACGTGAGCATCGTCCTCATCATTGGTTCAACAACTGCTGTTGTTAATGGTAAACAGGTTGTTATGGATGTTGCACCCAGGATCATTCCCGCCACTGGAAGAACAGTGGTTCCCCTGAGATTTGTCACTGAGAATCTGGGGGCGAAGGTCGAGTGGAACGCCACGACAAGGATGGTCACAGTCACGGTAGCTCCGACACCTGTTGTATTCAAGCGATCAGAAACCCTGTACACGGGTGGAAAGCAGTGGGGACCAGTCTCGAACTGGAACCCATTCATGACGGGAAACTACGCGACAGGAACGATCGGTCTTGTCTATGAGACATTGTTCCTGTATGATCCATTGACGGATGTGTTCAAGCCCTGGCTTGCTACAGGTGGAGAATGGAAGGATGCCACCACGTATGAGCTGAAGGTCCGGCAG
>JAPLGH010000163.1 GCA_026390285.1 Caldisericota bacterium | reverse complement strand
GGATGTCGTCATCCTCATGGATGGCATCACGCGGCTTACGCGTGCCTACAATCTCATTAGCTCGTCGTCTGGCAAGACCCTGTCCGGTGGTCTCGATCCAACCGCAATCCGTGGCCCGAAGAGAGTCATCGGAGCCGCGCGGAACATGGTCGAGGGTGGCAGTCTTACCATCATCGCAACAGCGCTCATCGAGACGGGCAGCCGCCTGGACCAGGTCATCTACGAGGAATTCA
Source organism: Caldisericota bacterium (assembly GCA_026390285.1). Taxonomy (GTDB): domain Bacteria; phylum Caldisericota; class Caldisericia; order Cryosericales; family Cryosericaceae; genus Cryosericum. The sequence continues at coordinate 18,125 of JAPLGH010000163.1, read as the reverse complement.
AGGGCACGGGCAACATGGAACTCGTTCTGGACCGTGAGTTGGCTGAGCGTCGCATTTTTCCTGCCATCGACGTCCGGAAGTCCGGCACTCGGCGCGAAGAACTCCTCTATACGCCGGAGGAGTATCGCAAGATCTGGGCTCTCAGGCAGTTCATCGGCAACGAGGATCCGACAGAAAGCCTCGAGAAACTCATTGCCATGCTTCAGAGAACTGCCAACAACCGGGAGTTCCTGGCCAACATCGTCGCGCAAGACGGCGCTGGACGCTAGGCAACATGGATAGTGTTTCTGGCAGGATCGAGGTGATTGCCGGCTGCATGTTCTCGGGGAAATCCGAAGAACTGATTCGACGCCTCAAGAGGGCTCAGATTGCGAGACAGAAGGTCATCGCCCTCAAGTCTTCTCTGGATGACCGCTATGGGCTGGAGACGATTACGTCCCACTCGGGTATTCGCCTTGAATCAGCCGTCGTGGCCTCTCCTTCTGACGTGCTCAGGATTGTCGAGGAGCGGCAGGTGGAAGTCGTCGGCATCGACGAGGTACAATTCTTTGATCCCGGGCTCATCGAGGTTGCAGAGTATCTTGCGGGCAAGGGCGTCCGCGTCATCCTCGCCGGACTCGACCAGGACTTTCGTGGTGAGCCGTTTGGACCGATGCCTGAACTGCTTTCGCTCGCAGAAGAGGTGACGAAGCTGACGGCTGTATGCATGGTATGTGGCAGGCCAGCGACGCGTACCCAGCGCATCGTCAATGGACGCCCAGCGCGATACGATGACCCAGTGGTTATGGTGGGTGCAGCCGAGAACTATGAGGCGCGTTGTCGCGAGCACCACGTGGTTCCGGGCCGGCCAGAGCGCGTACTGGAAAGGGAACGCCTCATTTGAGGCGGAGAAGGAGCCAATGAGCCTGGAGACAGAACAGTTGGCGCGCAGAATCCATGAGATTGACGAGCGAATTGCCAGCTTGCGCTACGACGTCGATCAGAAGGAAATCCAGAAGCTCATCCTGGAGCGGCGTACCATGGATTCTTTGTTCAAGCTTCTCACGCGCGAAGAATCTCTGAAGACGGAACTCAGGTGCAACGATGCCCTTCTCGCGGAGACAACGGATGCCGCGTTCGCCGCCATGGTCGAAGAAGAGAATCTTCGGCTCGGGCTGGAACTGGAAGCTATTCTTGCCCAGATCGAGGAAGAACGTATTCCCAAAGATCCCGATGACGACAAGAATATCATCGTCGAGATCCGGGGAGGCGTCGGTGGAGACGAGGCGGCCTTGTTTGCCGCCGACCTGTTTCGCATGTATTCGTACTTCTCAGGTCAGCACGGGCTCAAGATAGAGGTCATCTCGAGTCATCCAACCGAGATCGGCGGTTTCAAGGAAATCGTCTTCTCGGTGCTTGGGGTGGGAAGCTACAAGCTCTTCAAATTCGAGAGTGGTGTCCACCGGGTCCAGCGTGTCCCCGAGACCGAGGCTTCTGGACGCATTCATACCTCTACTGCCACCGTAGCGGTGCTGCCTGAAGCCGAAGATGTCGATGTGCATATCGATGACGCCGACATCAAGCTTGAACTGTTTCACGCGTCTGGGCATGGTGGACAGAACGTTCAGAAGGTGGAGACTGCCGTTCGCATGACACACATTCCAACGGGCATCACTGCCTCATGCCAGGATGAGAGGTCCCAACTGAAGAATAAGGAGAAGGCTCTCAAGGTGCTGCGATCACGCGTCTATGACCTCATGAAGGAGAAGGCCGACAGTGAGATGATCAGTGAGCGCAGAGCTCAGATCGGCAGTGGCATGCGCAATATGCGTATCCGAACCTACAACTTTCCCCAAGGTCGTCTGACTGATCACCGGATTGGCCTGTCCCTGTATAACCTGCCCCTCATCATGGAGGGGAATCTTGATCCAGTTATTGACGCTCTTCACCGGGCTTTCCGGGAAAGGACGCTTGAGACGCCCATTCTGCAGGACAACGACGATTGACTCTGCGAGAAATCTTTGTTGATGCTGAGCAGCGCGCGCAGCTTTCGTCGCAAAAACACGGTGAGCTGCAGTATGCTGTTGCGGCAACGAGAGGATGGAGTCGGTCAGATCTCCTTGTCCGGTTGAACCTGCCTGGTGACGCAGGTATGCAGGTACTCGTGGAGCGAGTGGCCCACCAACTGGCCGATGGATACCCTGCCGAGTACCTCACCGGCCAGGCTGCCTTCTGTGATATCGTCCTGCGAATGCGGGAAGGTGTCCTTGTTCCTCGCCCGGAGACCGAACGTCTCGTGCAGATGGCTGAGGACTTCATAGTCCGGGAGGATCTCTCCAGTGCCGTCGCGCTGGACGTTTGCTCCGGTTCGGGGGCAATCGCGCTAGCGCTGGCCGCCAGACTGCCACAAGTGTCGGTTATGGGAATGGAACTCGATCCGGTGTCGGTGTCATGTTCGCGCGAATCTGCCCTGGACATGGGTTTGTCCGAGCGGGTCAGGTTTGTCCAGGGCAACGTCCTGGCCGCATGGGGCCTTACCGTCGCCGAGTTTCGCAGTCACGCCGATGTCATTGTCAGCAACCCCCCCTATGTGTGTGGACAGCGCCTGGCCGCGGCGCATGCATCCTCGCCCGTCGAACCAGTGCGGGCACTCTATGGCGGGACGTCAGGCATGGTCTTCTACAAACGGATTATTGCACAGGCTTGTGACTGGCTGCGGCCCGGCGGCCTGCTGTTGCTGGAGATTGACGATGGACTGGAGCAGGGTATCCTTGGCCAGTTCAAGCGATATGGACTGCAGGGCGGACGCTGGTCGCCTGACCTCAGGGGTTTGCCACGGTATGCGGAGGCACATCGAGCAACATGAACACGTTGAGCTATATCTTGCGTGATGTGGCGGTTATTGCTGTCGCATATCTTGTGGGTTCTGTCCCTTTCAGCTACATCTTTGCCAAGGTGATGACGGGCGTCGACATCACGAAGGTGGGCAGCAAGAACATGGGAGCTACGAATGTGTTGCGTGCTGCCGGTCCTGTTCCTGCCATGTTCGCTTTTGCTGGCGATTTTCTGAAGTCGGCGCTGCTCCTGGTCGCGCTTGAGAGGTTCGTTCCCAACGTGCCCCGGGACACCGAGCTAATAGCGGCTGTTGTCGTGGTTCTGGGTCACGATTTCTCCATTCTTGTCGGGTTCAAGGGGGGCAAAGGAGTTGCGACAACATTCGGAGTCGTGGTTGTTCTGACTTGGCCCGTTGCTCTGGTGGAGTCGGGAATCTGGCTTGCTGCAATGGTGTTGCGCAATACCGTTTCTCTTGCATCAGTGGCCGTGTTTGCCACTCTTCCAGTTGTGGCGCTTCTTCTGAGACAGCCGTTGCAACTCGTCCTAATCTATTCTCTGCTCGCTGTGCTCGGTATTGTTCGACATGCCGCGAACATCCGTCGGTTGAGGGCTGGACAAGAGCCTAAGCTTGATCGGTCCTATTTTCGGAGGCGCTAGATTAGCCTGCCTGAGATTGTCCTGTTGGATACCTGTTCGGACGCCGATGTTCGCCGGCTGTCGGAGCGTATCGCTGCGGGAGCTGTTGCAGTGTTTCCCACGGACACCGTCTATGGCATCGGCTGCAGCGCGGCGTGCGCAGCTTCCGTTACCAGGGTATTCAGAGCGAAGCATCGCGATCCTCTTAGGCCGCTACCTGTCTTTGTATCAGATATCCTTGGTGTGCTGCCGTGGGTCGAGCCTTCCACTCGCTTGATGGCACGGCGTCTTGCCAGCGTATTCTGGCCTGGGGCCCTGACGATCGTCGTTAACGTCGGGGGAAGCGGAATCCACACACAGCCACCGCCGTATCCGGAAGCATCCAGTATTGGCTTTCGGGTCCCTCGGCACGCGGGGCTCCTTCGCTTGCTGTCAAACGGCCTGGTGATGGCCCAGACGAGCCTGAATGAGAGCGGACAGAGAGTCATTGAGAGTCTGGACATGCCCGGAGCGGTTCCGTTGCTGGAACAAGCGGATCTGATCCTGGACAGTCGACAGCGTCCAGAAGGTCAGCCTTCGACAGTTGTCGGATTGGCGGAGGGGTCATGGACCATGCTGCGCGAGGGCAGTATCTCGTTTGCTGACGTGGCTGCTGCACTTGTGGAGGAGGCTTTGTGAGACGGGACATTGCCATCGACGGACCCTCCGGGTCCGGCAAGACATCAGTCGGATCGTGTATAGCCAGCGAGGTCGATCTCATGCTGGTCGACTCTGGGCTGTTGTACAGGGTGTTCACGGCCGCATATGTTGACCAGTTTCCGTCCGACCGTTGTGTGCAGCACGATCGCCTGGCGGGGATCCTCGAGCGTTGCATCAGCTACGAGGTCGGCGGCACAGTCCTGTTTGACGGGCAAGTCCTTGGACTGTCCCTCCAGGACCCGAAAGTAGACAGGCTCGTGTCACCGGTCAGCGCAGTGCCAGAAGTGCGGGCGGCTGTGAACAGGGAGCTGCGGCGCATCGCCGCGCTGCACGATGTTGTCATGGTTGGGCGCGACATAGGAACGACGGTCCTTCCCAATGCCTTGCTGAAGGTGTTCATCACGGCGGACCCGGATATTCGAGCGAAGCGGCGAGTTGTGCAGCTGGAGCGTCTGGGCGCCCCGGTTGACTATGAAGCTGTACTCTCCAACATCAGGGAGCGCGATGCAATAGACTCGTCCCGGGAGGACTCTCCTCTTCGATGCACGGAGGACTACGTCAAGCTGGATAATTCTGCTGACGGGCCCGATGGAGTTGTGCAGGCGATTCTCTCCGAGTACCGAAGGAGGCTGGAGCATGTTGTATGAGCTGGTTGTGCCAATAGGCAGGCTTTGGTTCAGGATCTTCTTCAAGTTCCACGTAATTGGGCTCGAGAATGTTCCGAGACATGGACCAGGACTCATCTGTGGCAACCACTGCAGCTACCTGGATCCCATGCTGGCCTCCTTCGCGGTGCCGCGCAAGACCTACAGCCTGTCACGCAAGGAGATGTACGGGCAGCCGCTGCTGGGGCCGTTTATACGCCGTCTTGGCGGCGTGCGCATCGACAGGGAGTCTCTCGCTGACAAGGGTGCCCTCCAGAAAGTGCTGGCAATCATGGACCACGGCGACCTGTGTATGATCTATCCCGAGGGAACGCGGTCCCCAGACGGACGTCTGCAAGTCCCTCACAATGGCGCGGCTTTTCTGGCGGTGAAGTCAGGTGCGCCAGTGGTCCCGATGGCCATTATCGGCTCATACGAATGCTGGCCGAGGCAGAGGAGAATCCCCAGAGTCGGTCGCATCACCGTGCGTATAGGCCAGCCGGTCACGTATCACCTCCCACCCGGACGTGAGAGTCGCAAAGAAGACCTGACAGCAATCAGCATGGACATCATGGGTCGCATTCGGACGCTACAGGAACAGGGGCATGCCTGAGATGCGTGTTGTGCTGGCAAGTGATCTGGGCTATTGTTCGGGCATTCGGCGAGCTATTGACGCTGCTGAGACGGCCTTGCACTCGGGAGGACCCGTAGCGGCAACGGACACGCTGCTTCACAATGCCGGCGAGATGGACCGCCTTCGTTCCATGGGGTTGGGATCTGTCGAACTGTTGAGCGACGAAGAGCTGGACGCTGCGACTGTTCTCCTGCCCGCCCATGGGTCCACGTTGCCTGAACGTCTTGGAAGGATTGCCAGCGCGCGAGCAGTACTGGATTTGACCTGCCCCATTGTGAACCGGGCGCGTGACGCAGCAGGCCGGTTTGCAGATGCCGGCGTTCCTATCGTTGTCGTCGGAGACAAAGAACATCGAGAGACGCGGTACCTCATGGAGGCTGCTGGTCGTCAGCTGCTCACGGTCGTGGCTTCGGAACAGGATCTGGACATGTTTGAGATATCAGTTTCTCGGGTGGGAGTCGTGTACCAGACGACACAGTCACGCGAGTTCAGACAACAAGTTCTGGAATGGTTCCAACGCAGAGGAATTGAAGTTGCCGAGGAGATGACGCTGTGTCCGGAGGTATTGCGAAGACAGGACGCAGCCAGAGCTCTGGCCCGGCGCTGCACAGTCATGTTAGTACTGGGAGATAGCTCCAGTGCCAATACCAGGAGGCTGGCTGCGGTGGCAGGCTCGATATGTCCTAAGACGTACCTTCTCCAGGACGTGGTCGAGTTGCCCGCTTTGGGGCTGGACTGTGGGGATATCGTGGGCGTGGTTAGCGGCACGTCTTGCCCCCCCATGGCCATTGATCAAGTCGTGGAAGGGCTGAGGCAAGTCTGTGCCGACGTTAGTGTGGAGGTGGAAGGATGACTGGTTCCTGTGTCGTTGGCGCACGGGCATGGGTGCATGGCTTCTGATCTTCAAGACGGCGAGCGTAGCGTCACTAAGGGGTTCGTAACCCTCGAGGCTCTTGCAAAAATCGCTGAACTGAGTAACATTAATTTGGTTATGGTTCATCAGTTACACGAGGTCGTCGCCGGAAGCGTCATGCCTCTGGTTGGTCTCCAGCGTCCGGTGAGTCGGGAAAGGAAAAGCGAGTTACGGCAGACTGGTTCGAAAAGGTGGTCAGGTGACAAAGTCGGATCTTGTGGCAGCGGTTGCAACGAAGACAGGTTGTTCCAGGGCGGTTGTGGAAAATGTGCTGCATCAGGCTTTGAGCACTTCCAGCAAGGAGTTGCGGGCAGGTCGTAGGGTTACCCTGACCGGTTTTGGGGCTTTCTGTGTGTCCATGAGAAAGGCTCGCTCGGGTGTGAACCCGAAAACGCGTGAAGCGGTGAACGTGCCGGAGAAGCGCGTTGTGACCTTTCGGGCCAGCGGAAAGCTGAAGAAGCTGGTTGAGAACAAATAGTCGGGGCGTGGCGTAGTTTGGCTAGCGCACCAGCATGGGGTGCTGGGGGTCACAAGTTCGAATCTTGTCGCCCCGACCAGTATTTGTCGGGATGTGGCTCAGCTTGGTAGAGCGCTTGGTTCGGGACTAAGAGGTCGTGGGTTCGAATCCCACCATCCCGACCAGCAATTATCCAAACCGGAGGGGTACGAATATGATCGAGGAGTTCATCCAGAGCTTGCGGCAGGCAGAGATCGAGGCGGATGGCGTCCTCAAGACCGCAAGGGAGAAGGTTCAAACAATCCAGCATGATTCTGAGGCCTCTCTGGTCAAGGACAAGGGGTCTGCAGAGTCAGCGCTTCAACAGCGACTTGACGCAATTGACCGGGAAGCAGACGAGCAAACAAAACTCGCCGAGGATCAGCTTCAGCGAGATCTCAAGGAACAACTGACGAACCTCGAGCGTCTGGCGCAGGATCATAGAGGAGCAGCCCTGGATTTGCTCTTGTCAAGGCTCACCGCTCGCTAGAATGGCGATCGACAGAGTACAAGAGTTCGCTCTTGCCTTTCCGCACAACAGGGAAGACGAGGTTCTGTCTTGCTTGCACGCGGGTGGAATGGTCCACCTGACTTCCTATACGACATCGGAAGATGCTGCAGCGGACAGTGTCGCCGCTTCTTCCTCTCTAGACGTCTGCCGTCCCCAGCGGGAGGAGTCGCTGCGCAATGTCACAGAGCAGCTCGAGCTTGCGGGCTCGACGCTCTCGTACTTCGCGGAAGTCGATCCAGTGACCAAGGGACTTGTGCAGAGCTTCTTCCCGGACGAAGTGTATGTCAGTGCGGCCGACATGAGAACAACCGCTTCGATGGCTTCGAGCCGTGGGTAGCGCCGTCGCCTGAATCAGCTTGAACAGGATATTGCAGCTTTGTCGCCCTGGGCATCACTTCCCGTGGATTTCGGAGAGGTCTCCCAATGGCGGCGCGTTGGGCTTGTTTCGGGCACAATATCATCTCTGGGCCTTGAGCAAATGGCGAGGAGTCTCGCTGATCATGGCGCTTTCATTGCAGTCGATATGGTGTCTGAGACAAAGAACAAGGCGAATGTAGTGGTTGCTTGTATGCGGTCCCAGACTGACGATGTTCGTGCTCTGCTGGCATCGGAGGGCCTTGTTGAGGAGGACTTGTCCTCGACGAACGGCACCGTCGCGTCTGTCGTCGATCGTCTCACAGAAGAGGAGCGTGCAGCTCGCGAGAGAATCACGGCGCTTCAGCTTGAGGTCGCTTCAGCTCTCTCCCACAGACAGGAGATCGTTGTATATCGTGAATACCTGCTGAATGAGCGTCAGCGGCTGGAGGCATCGCAGGATATCACGCGGACCGAACATTGCAGCGTGGTTACGGGGTACGTCCGAGATGTTGACGTGGATTCTCTGCGGAAGCTGTGCATAGGTTTTGGCGGGATCGTGTGCATGACAGGGGCTTCCACCGCGGGAGACGACACTCCCGTTTCCATCACCAACAACAGATGGGTCAAGCCTATGGAGATCCTGGTCAACATGTTTGGATTTCCAGCGTACTCCTCGTTTGACCCGACCGTCTTCCTGACCATTCCGTTCCTGGTCTTCTTTGGCATCTGCCTGGGAGACGTTCTGTACGGAGCTGTCGAGATAGGAATCTGCTTCTACTTCATACACAAGTACCGACGGTCGTCGGGAGTCCGGAACTTCATGATGGTCTTCGTGTACGGCGGAATAGCTGCTATGGTTGCTGGCGCGCTGACCGGCAGTTGGGGAGGAGACCTCATTTCGGCGACGTACCTTGGAGCAGGGAACCCGATCGCGCGGTTCGTGTCCGCGCTCACCGTCATCAACCCCCTCGAGGCGGCATTTCAGTTCCTCGTGATCGTGTGGATCATTGGGGCTGTCAACCAGCTCTACGGGGTCTGCCTTGCAATCTACAAGGCTGCTCGGAGACGCGACTATGCCTCGATCATCTATGATTGCGTGGGCTGGCTGCTATTCCTGCCCGCAATCTCCGCGCTACTGTTCATTGGGATCACGTGGGGCAGTGCCTTCAGAGCCGGGTATCTGGCGGCGCTTGCCGTGGGCCTCGTGCTGCTTCTCCTCGGAGGGGCGCGGCAGGGAAAGGGCGGGGCGAAGGTCGCTACTGCGCTGGTGAACCTGTATGGTATCCAGAGCTCCTACGGCGTTGGCTCCTTCGTTGGAGATGTGCTGTCGTACTCGCGGCTTCTGGCGCTCGGGCTCACAACGGCTATCCTTGCTTCAGCGTTCAACATGATCGCAGCACTCATCAGAATACCTGCGGCAGGCTTCGTCGTGAACCTGCTGGTGCGGGTTGTCCTGGGCGGGGTGGTCCTGCTCTTTGGGCACATGCTGAACTACTTCATGGGAGCCATGGGGGCATTCATCCATTCTGCACGTCTCACACTGCTCGAGTTCTTTGGACGGTTCTACGAGGGTGGAGCCCCTCGGTTCCATCGTTTTGGGTTCTCGTCGGAAGTTGTCAAGATTGTCGGCACATCGACTGTTCGGGAAAAATAGGAGGTACATCATGGCGATGGAAGGGTTGTGGTCAGTTCTCGTCGGAGTTCTTGCGACGGCACTCAGTGCTGTTGGGGCGGCGTTCGCCTTCAAGCTCTCAAATACGCCGATGGCGTCACTGGGCTCACTGTGGGTTTTCATGGGAGCGGTCTTTGTTATCATTCTTGGTGGTCTCGGGGCTGCCGAAGGGATTCGCATCAGCGGATCTCAGGCAGCAGGAGTACTGGCTGAGAAGCCAGAGCTTTTCGGCAAGATGTTCGTCATGATGGCTCTTCCGGGCACACAGGGATTCTACAGCTTTGTATGTGGCATCATGATGGTCGTTCTATCGGGTGTTCTCAACAAGGGAGCGGCAGTCTCCAACGCGAAAGGGCTTGCGTTCATGACAGTCGGTGTCGGTGTCGGCTTGGTGGAGTGGTTGTCAGCTATCCTCCAGGGACAGGCCTCAGCCGCAGCGGAGAGCCTGACTGGGCGCCAGCCGTCAACCTCGGGACAGGCTATCCTTATCCCCGCTCTGGTCGAGACGTACGCTGTCATCGCTCTGGTCTCGGGTATCCTGCTCATTCTCTGGATCTCTCAGGCAGCCTTTTAGGACGTTTTGGACATGGGAACCGAGGAACTCAGAACTGCGGTTCTCCAGGAGGCGACTGCGGAGGCGACCGCCCTCATCGAGGCCGCCACCGTTCAGGCTTCACAACTTGTCGACAGCCAGAAGCGACAACTGGAGGAACAGGCGGAGAAACGAGCAGCGGAGCATCGCGCCATCCGAGACCATGATATTGTTACCAGGACTGCCGCATTGAAGATTGAGCTGAGGAATGCTCTCCTTAAGCGTAAGCAGGAACTGCTTGCAGGACTCTACCAGGAGTTCGAACAGAATATCAGGAACGATGATGTCCTCTATCATGCGTATCTTGAGCGAGCGATGAAACAGATCGGAGAGGAGACTCCACTCTCCATCGAGTGCCGACAGCAGGACGCGTCCACTATCCTGGCATTGTTGCCCAAAGGTGGGAAGTGGAAGAGTGTACGTATCGATGCGATGCTCGCCGACGGCAATGGAGGCTTCATTGTCCACTTTGCCGAGGCGGAGCTCGACTTGACCCTGTCGGCGGCGTCCACTGCCCTCCGGGAGGTCACGCTCGTTGAGGCCGCACAAGTGCTGTTTGGCGACAAGAGATGATCGCTCCGCTCATCCCGCATCAGGCCGATTCAAGCGACTACGCGTACGCCTCGGGCTCGTTTTCTGTGAGGCGGGGGTTGCTCCTTCCGGTCCAGGAGCTTCGGCGTGCACCACAGGAAGGCAAAGCCGAGTCTCTGCTGGCGGCCCTCAATCGCAGTGTCTACGCGCCCATTGCGAGTGACATGTCGGCAGGCGAGGTCCTGGCCAGGGTCGAAAGCATATGGCAGGCCTTCTTGGTACAGGCCACCCGTGACTTGCCTGAAGGCTTTCTCCCTTTCCTGCTTGCGGCGCTTGATGAGAAGGAATACGCGAAAGCCGGTCTGGCCGAAGCTCTTCTTGGCGGGAACGGAGGCTCGTTCACTGACGGAACAAGTGGTGAGTATGCGGCATACTGCGAGCGCATGCGGCAGGGGGGCTCGCCTGAGCTGTTTTCCGAGTCAGTTTTCGGGGTTTCACTCGCAGAGGGCCTGAAGGCGGCGCAAGCTGGAGCTTCGGCTTCCGATGCCCAAACGGTGTTCGACTTCTCGTTCGAAGCGACTCTGGATGGTTTGGCAAGAATCTACGGACATCCAGCTGTCATTGCATACATGGACGGTCTGCTGAAGCTCATGCTGGCTGGACATGCACTGAAAATGAAGCTTCGGAGTGCATCTGGCGTCGGAGCTCCCCTTGAGAGGCTGTTGCCGTTTCTGAAGCCGGAGATACGAGTGTCCCTCGCAATGGTCGTGGAGCGCATCCAGGGGGTACCGTGGGACACGCTCCAGCCGGTGGACCTTGTGCCAGAAGCTTCAGCCTACGTACTTGCCGTCGGTCGCCGATACACTCCTGAAGAGAGACTGCAGATGCTTGAGGACGCCCTGGAGTCATGGCTTGTTGGACGCCCGGAAACGGCCGGCCTCGAACCGTATGGGGTTGGCGTCGTCTTTGCCTACTTGATGGATTTCCGCCGTGAAGTCTGGTCGCTACGGCGGCTTCTGAAGGAGGCAGCGTCTGGCGGGACGCGTGTTGATGGCTCTGGAGCGGTGTTGTGAGCAAGGCGGCGGTTGTGACGACACGTGATTCCGTCGGGGCGTTCGAAGCGTTGGGGTTTGTGGGCACTGTTGTCGAGGACGGTTTGCAGGCATCCCAGGCTGTTCAGTCGATCGTTCGTTCGGGGAGATTCGGGCTGGTCCTGCTGACGTCCGATGTGGCCGATGTGTGGTCCAAGTCGGCAGCAGCGCGCAGACTGGTGGTTCCGGTAGTGCTGGTAGTCCCGGTCACTTCATCAGCTTCAGGTGCAGCGACTGTTGCCGTGAGGCATCTCATAGAGAATGCAGTAGGCATTGACCTAGTTGGAAAAATGATGGAGGAGAAAAGCCATGACACACGGTGAGATCGTCAAAGTCGCTGGGCCGCTCGTTGTCGCCAAGGCGCTGACGAACCCCCAGATGTATGAACTTGTCCGCGTCGGCACTGCGAAGCTCTTTGGTGAGATTATCGAGCTTCGAGGCGAGACGGCGAGCATCCAGGTCTATGAAGAGACAAGCGGTGTCGGGCCGGGCGAACCTGTTGTCCAGACAGGGAGCCTTCTTACTGTCGAACTCGGGCCGGGCCTCATCACTTCGATTTATGACGGAATCCAGCGGCCACTTGACGCTATCCGTGCACAGTATGGCGACTTCATTCCCCGTGGTGTGGCTCTTCCTGCACTGCCTCGCGACCGGAAGTGGCACTTTGTTCCATGCGTGAAGGTAGATGACGTCGTCGTCGAAGGAGACATTATCGGGTCAGTCCAGGAGACCAGGGCTGTCCTGCACCAGATCATGGTTCCCAAGGGCTTGGCGGGTCGGATCGCCTCGATAGCAGAGAACGATTTCACTGTTGAGGAACTCGTCGCAGTCCTGCGAACCGAGTCAGGCGAAGAACAACCCATGACCATGATCCAGCGGTGGCCGGTCCGTAACGGCAGGCCCTATACGCGGCGCATGGCACCGGATACTCCGCTGGTGACCGGGCAGCGCGTCATCGACACTCTGTTTCCCGTTGCCAAAGGCGGTACAGCCTGTGTACCTGGACCTTTTGGCAGCGGCAAGACCGTTATCGAACATCAGTTGGCGAAGTGGGCGAATGCCGACATCATTGTCTACGTCGGCTGTGGCGAGCGTGGGAACGAGATGACGGACGTCTTGCAGGAATTCCCGAAGCTCAAGGACCCGAAGACCGGCGAGGTTCTGATGAATCGAACGGTCCTCATCGCCAACACATCCAACATGCCAGTCGCAGCTCGCGAGGCTTCGGTTTTCACTGGCATTACGATAGCCGAGTACTTCCGCGACATGGGCTACAGCGTCGCTCTTATGGCAGACTCCACGTCGCGGTGGGCAGAAGCCATGCGTGAGATTTCGGGACGGCTGGAAGAAATGCCCGGTGAAGAAGGCTATCCGGCGTACCTTGCATCAAGGGTGGCAGCGTTCTACGAACGCGCCGGGAGATCCCTGAGCCTTGGCAGCCAACCAAGAGAAGGCAGTCTGAGCGTCATCGGGGCCGTGTCTCCTCCTGGTGGTGATTTCTCCGAACCGGTCGTTCAGGCTACCCTCAGGGCAGTCAGGGTGTTCTGGGCACTCGACTCTCGTCTTGCATACGCGCGGCATTTCCCGGCGATCGACTGGCTTCAGTCCTACTCGCTCTACAGCAACCTCCTCGAGCATTTCTACGACAAGGAACTCGGCGAGCGTTGGAGTCAGGATATCCGCGAGGCTCGAGCTCTGCTTCAGAAGGAAGCGGAGCTGCAGGAACTTGTTCGTCTCGTTGGTGTCGACGCGCTGTCTATAGCAGACCGCCTGGTATTGGAATCGGCGAAGTCCGTACGTGAGGACTTCCTGCAGCAGGGAGCTTTCACCGAGGGCGACAGCTACACTTCTCTCCGTAAGCAGTTGCGAATGCTTGACGTCATCATGTTGTGGAGCCATCTGGCGGGCAAGGCTGCATCGGGGGGCGTGCCGCTCGGCGCTGTTCTCGCGATGCCGGTCAGAATCGAGATCGCTCGCTCAAAGAGCGTTCCCGAGACGAACCTTGCTGCATTCGACACGCTTGAGAACTCGATAGGGAAGGGTTTTGAGGCTCTGTCAGAAATGGACACGACTGCACGGGAGGAGTACCATGAATAGGGATTACCGAACAGTCCGCGAAATCGTGGGGCCGCTTGTGCTTCTGGATGGGGCTCAGGATGTCAAATACGGTGAACTCGTCGAACTGCGCACGATCTCGGGACTGAGACACGGGCAGGTGCTTGAGGTCTCCGGTGGCACTGTCCTGGTTCAGGTCTTCGAGGGTTCGTCGGGAATGGACCGCGGTCAGACAGTGACTCGATTCCTTGGACACGGGTTGCAGTTTGGGGTCTCGCGCGACATCGTGGGCCGGGTGTTCAACGGACTCGGAGCACCGATCGATGGAGTTGCTCCTATTCTCCCCGAGAGAGTGCTGGACGTCAATGGCGATCCGATGAATCCGTATGCGCGCGACTATCCCGATGAGTTCATACAGACTGGCATCTCTGCAATTGACGGGCTCAATACGCTTGTCCGGGGTCAGAAGCTGCCGATCTTTTCGGGCAGTGGTCTTCCTCACGCCGAGATCGCTGCACAGATTGCCAGGCAGGCTCGTGTGCTTTCCGGAACTGACGAGTTCGCCGTCGTTTTTGGCGCGATGGGCATCACGTTTGAGGAGGCCGACTATTTCATCTCGGATTTCCGCAAGAGCGGGGCAATTAACCAGTCGGTTCTGTTCATGAACCTGGCAAATGACCCAGTCATCGAGCGCATAGCAACTCCCCGTTTTGCGCTGTCGGCTGCCGAATATCTGGCGTTCGAACTCGGCATGCACGTTCTGGTCATCCTGTCTGATATGACCAACTACTGTGAAGCTTTGCGTGAGGTCTCCGCTGCGCGGAAAGAGGTTCCTGGCAGACGTGGCTATCCGGGATACCTCTATACGGATTTGGCTACCATCTATGAGCGAGCGGGTCGCATCAAGGGCAAGAAGGGGTCGATCACGCAACTGCCGATCCTGACCATGCCCGAAGATGACAAGACACACCCCATTCCAGACCTCACAGGGTATATTACTGAGGGACAGATCTTCCTGAGCAGGTCACTGCATCAGGCAGGAATCTACCCACCGATCGATGTGCTTCCGTCACTCTCCCGGCTCAAGGACAAGGGTATCGGCAAGGGCAAGACGCGCGAGGATCACGCCGGACTCCTCAACGAGTTGTTTGCTGCATATGCTCGAGGACGCGACGCCAAGGAGCTTGCAATTGTCCTGGGCGAGTCGGCGCTTACAGAAACGGATCGGATCTTTGTGAAGTTCTCGGATGAGTTTGAACGTCGCTTTGTCCGACAAGGGCGCGACGAGGACCGGTCGATCGAACAGACCCTATCTATTGGGTGGGAGCTTCTCTCGATGCTGCCGCTGCAGGAGCTCAAGCGTGTCTCGCCGGCGATGGTAGAGAAGTATATGCCGAAGCAAACGGCATAGTCAGAGCGATGATCCTCAAGGTCAACCCGACCAGGATGGAGCTTCTGCGGTTGCAGAAGCGTCTTGTTCTCGCTCGGCGGGGTCATAAGCTTCTCAAGGACGTTCATCAGGCTTGCAGAGGAGTATGGCGAGTATCGGGCGCACGTTGACCACGAGCTGCCTGATGAGCTGGCAGCGTTCAAGGGCCAAACCGCGACGTACCCGGCGGTTGTCGTGGAACTTCTCTCGCGAACGGTTTCTACCCGTCTCAACATTGAAGCGGGAACCAAGACTGTCATGAATGTAGCATTGCCCATGCTGTCCTTTTCGATCTCGGATTTTGAGTCTCCATCATTCGCAGGGTTGGAGGGGGCTGGGGTAGAAGCTTCGCTACTCAGGCTGTATGAGCTGATGCCGTCCATCGTGAAACTGGCTCAGATCGAGGCAAGCATACGCCTGATGGCTGACGAAATCGAGCGAACCAGGAGGCGCGTGAACGCTCTCGAATATGTCATGATTCCTAACCTTGAGGAGACGACTCGGTTTATTGCGTCGAAACTGGACGAGAACGAACGTTCAAACACCACAAGGCTTCTAAAAATCAAGGAGATGATCCGATCTCATTGAAGACGCATCAACGGATGGTCGAGGCGGTCGTGTCATGCCGACAGGCGTATCTCGGGAAATCCATAGAGGTTTTGGACAAGGTCGTCCGGTTGCCGGACGACCGCTTTGTTCATCGGGATGTTGTAACCTACCCCGGGGGAGCCGTTTGTGTTGTCGCAGTGACGGCTGACAATTGTGTGGTCCTTGTCCGGCAGTACAGAACAGCGCCCGGCATGGTCATGCTCGAGATCCCGGCTGGGCGCCGCGGCGTGCGGGAACACTTCCTTACCGCTGCACGTCGCGAACTTCGTGAGGAGACCGGATATGTGGCGAGTTCCTGGAGGAAGTGCGTTGAATTCTGGCCCAGTCCCGGCTTTGTCGATGAACGGCTGACGCTGTACGTTGCGAAGGATCTGCGACATCGTTCGACCGACATGGACGCCGACGAATTCATCAGACCGGTTCTGATGCCTGTCGCTGAAGCCATTGAACGTTGCCGCGATGGGCACATAAGCGATGCAAAGACACTCATCGGCTTGCTCTGGTATGTTGCCTTCGAAGGATCGGAGGGCTTGTAGGCGATGGCGTTCTGGTATGCTGTCGCCTTTCGCGTGGCCGGCGTGTTGCCCGCGTGGCTCAAACGGGCCATTGCCAGGCTGATCGCGTGGGGCTACTTTGCCTTCAATGCCGGGCAGAGGCGAGGAGTGTTCGCGAACCTCAGCGTTATGCGACCTGAGGCAAATCATAGCGAGCTGTCACGGTTGGCGCTGCAAACGTTCGAACGAGCCGGCATGAACTTGGTCGATTTCTTTGGCATACCTTCTGCCAGCGACCTTCATATCAAATGGATGACGACGAACTTTGCAGAAATGCGCGCGCTGATCGACCAGCGATCTGGTGGCAGGCCGTTTTGCATTGTTACGGGGCATTATGGCCATTGGGAGCTGGCAGGGGCGATGCTTGGCCTTTGCGGCTACAGGACACATGCGATTGCGCTCACACAGAACAGCAAGGCCATCGAGCGGCTTTATGAGTCGCTCCGCGTTCGTTTCGGGCTGACTGCCCACGACGTTCGATTTGGATTGAGGCAGCTGCTGCGGGATCTTCCAGAGGGCGATGTGCCGGCCATTGTCTCTGACAGAAACAATGCGAACGGCGGCGAGGAAGTAGTGTTCTTTGGGCATCTGGTCCGTTTTCCTCGCGGGGCAGCCTTGCTTTCTTTTCGCAGGAAGCTGGTCGGAATTCCTGGATTCCTCGTACGACAGCCAGACGGCAGGTTTCTTCTGGAGTTTGGGCGACCAATCGACCCGGAAGCCTCAGACGAACGGACGTGGGTACGAGCCTTTGTCGTGGACTTCGCACAACAGTATGAGGCCATTGTTGACCGTGATCCCACACAGTTTCTGAATTTCTTCGATTTCTGGGGTACCGTCGTATGAGAATCGCCGCAGTAATCCCGGCGTACAACGAAGAACATAACATCGCCGCGGTGGTGCAGGGCGTGCGCCCATTCGTTTCCGCGACTGTAGTCATCGACGACGGCTCAGCCGACAATACGAGTGGGGCTGCGGAAGCCGCAGGAGCCATTGTCCTTCGCCACAGGCTAAACGCAGGCAAGGGTGCTGCGCTCAAGACTGGCTTCAGGTATCTTGCCGATAGCGGCTATGATGGCGCGGTTACGATCGATGCTGACGGACAGCACGATCCTGTTGAGATTCCGCTGTTCATCGCTGCGGCTGAACAGGGCTACGACATGGTCATTGGTAACCGCATGTCGAATGTCTCAACGATGCCCTTCATCCGAAGATTCGCGAACCATGCCTCTTCGTTTCTCATCAGCCTGTTTCTCGGGCAGAATGTCCGCGACAGCCAGAACGGTTTTCGCTACTACAAGCTGAGTTCCGTTCTCTCTCTGCCGCTGAAGGCGGACAAGTACGATCTGGAGACCGAGGTTATCTTCAAGGTAGGCAGGGCAGGGTATCGGATAGGCTGGGTGCCGACTCGGACTATCTATCGGAGGGAGGCAAAGAGCAAGATCAACTCGCTTACGGACACTCTCAGGTTTGTCGGCGTGCTCGTGCGATATGGTCTGCTCAGAAAGTAGGTTGACCACGTGCGTCCGTGCGGACTGTTTTCGACTGCAGAATGTGAAGATGCGAGGAAATTGTTGTTTCCGTTTCCGTGGCTGTGGCGGCACCTGCACGAGACGAGAATATGAAGACGTACTTCCCTGAGACGTTAGTCTGACTGACGAAACCTCACAAACCGTGGAGAGAGCGCAGTTGACTGTCAAACAAAAGAGAGTAAACTCTTAATTTGACCGCTTTTTTCCATACCGATATAAAAGGAGAGCCATGCGCGTGGCAAGAGATATTATAGACTTTACCAAAATCAAATCAAGTTACGCGATGCCCGACCTCCTCCAGCTCCAGAAGACGTCTTACGACTGGCTTCTGGGACCAGGTCTTGCTCAGATCTTTGCGA
>JAPLGH010000115.1 GCA_026390285.1 Caldisericota bacterium | reverse complement strand
GCTCGCAGCCCGCGGCGAAACGGCGTTGTCCAGCGCCAACGGCCCGTCGACAACACAACCCTTGATCTGTCCGCGTTCGCTCATGCGTGCAATGATGGCAGCGTCCTCCGTGCAGGGCATCTTCTCAGAAACAGTCTCCACGGCGGCCAGAACAGCCACCTTCGGGTTCTCATAGCCGAGGCGGTGATACACACCGACGGTGTTCTTGATACTCTCCACTTTCTCATCCAGCGTTGGGGCAACAAGGATGCCACCGTCGACGACCGCCAGCAATGAGTGGCGCACGCGCGTGTCCTCATAGATGGTACACTCGGACATCACCTTGCTCGCACGGATGCCCGTATCCTTGTCCAGCACGGCATGAAGCAGCTGCGCTGTCTGCACCCCGCCCTTCAGAAGAACATCCACCCGGTCATCGTGCGCCAACTCCACGGCAATCCTGCACGCCTCCACAGGGTCATTCGCAGGGACGACCTCATAGTCGCCGGCGGGCACCCCGGCCTGCAGGAGAAGCGTCGCTATGCGGTCAGGCGGACCTACAAGAACGGGGGCCGCTATGCCGGCTCGCTGCGCCAGTATGGCCGCATGCAGCGAAACTTCCTCAGGAAAAACGACCGCCAGCTTTCTCCGGCCACGCTTCTTTGCCTCTTCAAGCAACTGGTCGAACGTCCTGATCTCCATGAGTCCTCCCTATTCGAGTGTTGTCTCTGTCTCGACGCCTTGTCTGAGGCGCACGTACTCGTCGCTCAGCGCAGTAGCCATAGCCCCGACTTGATCACAAGAATCATGCGGGGTCGACTCCTGAATGACTGCCTAGGGAAACAGCAACTCGCGGGCATTGGCCATAGCGACCTGGGACACCTGGTCGCCCGAGACCATCCGCGCCAGCTCGCGGACGCGCTCCTCGCCCGTGACGCGGTGCACTTCCACGGTAGTGGCATCCTCGCTCTGTTCTTTGGAGATGACGAGGTGCGTTCCAGCCCTTGCTGCAATGGTGGGCAGATGCGTGATGACGATGACTTGGCGATGCATGCCCAGCCTGGCCAGCTTGCCGGCAACTGCAAGCCCTGTTTCGCCACCGATGCCGGCATCCACCTCGTCGAACACCATGGTAGGAATCTGATCGGTCTCGGCGAATACCGTCTTAAGCGCTAGCATGACGCGCGAGAGCTCTCCACCGGATGCAATCTCCCTGAGAGGACGCAATCCCTCCCCCGGATTGGGCGCAATCAGGAACTCGACCACGTCCAGACCGGTCTCGGAGGCCTTGAATCGCTCATCTCCGACTGCGATACCCTGCTCGTCGACGCTCTGCTCGATGGAACAGACAAACCGCGCACTGGACATAGCCAGCTCGGCAAGCTGTTCCTCGACCTTGCGCGCAAGGATGGGTCCCCCCTGCTTGCGCTTCGCGGTCAGCGACGCCCCAATCATCGCAAGTTCGTCCTCCAGCTGCGCTATGTGGCCGCGCATGCCGGCCTCGTCACCTGCACGCTCATGGCGTTCATGCAGCTTCTGGTCGATCTCCGTCCGAATTCCAAGCAGACCATCGAGGTCCTTGCGGTACTTCTCCTCGAGTCTGACGATGGCATCCAGCCGCTGAGTAACCTGCGCCAGTCGCGCGTCATCCAGCTCCAGCCTGCTGAGGTAGTCGCCCAGAGTCGACGCGGCCTCCTTGAGGCTCGCCTGCGCCCCGTCCAGCAGGGATGCAACCTCGTTCAGCCGGGGGTCGATCGAGCACAGCGCATCCATTGAGTGGTGCAGCCTGCCGACCTGCCGCACGATCCCCTCGCTGTCTCGGGATTCGTCTCCGGCAAGGGCGGCCGACGCCTGGCCCAGTTGCTCCTGCAGCTCACGGACGTTCTCCAGAAGCCGCTGTTCTGCGATGAGCAGACTGTCCTCGCCGGTCCTGAGCTGCGCACGCTCCAGCTCTTCCGAAGCAAACTCCAGATAAGCTGTCTCAGTGTCCCATTCTGCCCGGCGCGTCTCCATCTGCTCCAGTTCACGGCGTGCAGCACGCAACTCTGTGAGTCTCCTGCCGAACAGCTCGCGCGCGGACTGGGCATCATGTCCAAGAAAGGAATCCAGAAGCTGGATGTGATTCTCACGCACGAGCAACGACTGTGGCTCGTGCTGCCCATGAACGTCGACCAGATGCTCGCCCAGCAGTCTAAGCGTGCTGATGGGAACAATGCGTCCGTTGATGCGATACTTGTGCCTGCCAGTCCGGTCCACCTCGCGGGTTGCCACGACAGTCATATCGTCGTCCGTCACGAGGTCGCCCAGCATTTCGCGCAGCGAACAGACACGCGGAAGCGCGAACTCTGCATCCAGCAGCAGGCTGTCCGCTCCCACGCTGATGAAGTCACTGGTCAGCTTGCCCCCCAACACCGCACTGATAGCCCGTACCAGGACGGACTTGCCCGCACCTGTCTCGCCGGTAATGACGTTCAACCCATCATCGAATGAAACATGGACGTCATGCGCGATGGCCAGATTGTGGATGTCAAGGTGGAGCAGCATGCTCAACCACCCCAGTGGAATTTCGCGCCCAGGACCCTGTAGAAGTTCTTCTCCCGCAAGCGGATGATGGCCACATCCTGAGGGTGCCTCTTCACGCACACCGTGTCGAAGCTGTGGATGTCGCCGACGCGCTCTCCGTCACGCATGAATGCCGCCTTGTCCCGCGACGGCTTCACTTTGATGGTGATTTCACTGCCCGCAGACACGACCAGAGGCCTCGACGTAAAGTCGTGTGGAGCAAGAGGAGTGAGCACAAGCGCTTCGACAGTCGGGTCCAGGATAGGACCTCCGGCGGACAGTGAGTATCCAGTCGACCCGGTGGGCGTACACACCATGAGGCCGTCCGCTGTCATCTGTCCTGCGCGCACGCCGCCGATAAAAACCTCGAACGTGAGGATCTTACCCGTAACGTCTCTGACCACCAGCACATCATTGATAGCCGTCGTGTTGAGGATTTCCTGACCCTCGCGCACGACGCGTGCCTCGAGGACGAGACGGTGCTCCACCGTGTACGTGTGCGCGAGCACCGCGTCGAGCGATGCATACACCTCGTTCTCTTCGACATCCGTGAGAAAGCCGAGAGAGCCCAGGTTGATGCCAAGGACGGGCAACCCCAGCTGTGTGCTCATCCGCGCGGCGCGCAGGAAGGTGCCATCGCCACCCAGGCTGAGAATGAAGGAACCGTCCGCAGCTCCCTGTGAGAGGGTCGACGAGTTGTCCGTGGAGGTTACACTGACAACCTCGACCCCTTTGCCAGTCAGGTACGGCCGGATCTCGCGCTCAAGTTCTCGCGCATCCTTCGAGTCCCCGCGGTAGTAGACGATGCTCTTCATCACACTGTACAGTGTACGAAGGATGTGCAGGGCTTCAAGCCGCTGCGGTCAATCCTGCCCGGCCAGCAACGCACGCGCCGCACGCGCAATCCCCACCGCATCGAGTTGATAGGTGCTCAGG
>JAPLGH010000157.1 GCA_026390285.1 Caldisericota bacterium | reverse complement strand
GCCTGATAGCAGAGCATTCAGGGCTCTCCAGTGGCTGTGCCTACTATGACAGGTGCACTCTGGACGGCAAAGAGAGAGACTGCAACACATCACCATCCCTGGTGGAGGCAGAACCCGGTCACTTCGTAGCGTGCTGGCACCAGGAGAAGCAGGAATCCTGAGGTAGACGACGGGAATGGATCCCCCCCGCGGATTTGAGAGGGTTGTGATTTCCGATCGCAACGAGGTGACAGAGTTGATACGCAGTCTGGCAGGAAAGTGGCAGATCAGCGATGACGAGGGTCAGTATGCCTTCGTTGGGAACGTGCCCGGGACGGTCCAGGGAGACCTTGTTCAGCAGGGATTGGTGCCACATCCGTACGTGGGCATCAACGAGCTGTACACGCGAGATCTCGAGAACAAGTCCTGGACCTACGTCACCGAGTTCGAACTGGACGATGTGCCGGCCGAAGAGAATGTGGAATTGGTGTTTGAAGGCATCGACACGCTGGCGGATGTTCAGCTCAACGGGCAGTACGTGGGAAGCACGGATGACATGTTTCTGGAGTACAGGTTCGCCGTCAAGGATGTGCTCACGAAAGGCAAGAACGTCCTGCGGGTTCACATCAAGTCTCCAGTAAGAGAAGCGGCGAATCTCGAACGCGTCTATGGCAAGCGTGGAGCCACAGACGAGTCGACACGGGCCTACATCAGAAAAGCCCAGTACTCCTATGGTTGGGATTGGGGTATCCGCCTTCCAACCTCAGGGATCTGGAGGCCCGTCTTTGTCGAGTCCTACAAGAGGGCACGATTGACAGGATGCACGGCGTCCCTGGAACAGCAGGAAGACGACGGGGGAATTGTAAGGGTCTCGGGGTACGTGGTACCCGGTGTCGACTTCGGTGACGCTGAGAATTGCAGGGTGGCAGTAAGGATTGATGATGCACTCGTTGGAGAGTTTCGCCTCCAGCATGTCGGGGATGAACTCTCCTTTGAAGGAGTATTCTCGCTGCAAAGTATCCGCCTGTGGTACCCGAACGGCCTGGGTGAACACGACCTGTACGCGTTCGAGTTCATGCTGAACGATGATAGTGTCCCTGTCTGCAGTGAGAAGGAAAGGATTGGCCTGCGCACCGTCAAGCTCACGAGGGAGCAGGATGCCGAGGGCGAGTCCTTTGTCTTCACCGTCAATGGGAAGCGCGTCTTTGCGAAGGGCGCGAACTGGATACCAGCCGACAGCATCCTCAGCTGGATACAACCGGAGGACTATAGCAGACTTCTCCACATGGCAAGAGACGCGAACATGAACATGCTGCGAGTCTGGGGCGGCGGCATATACGAGGACAAGCAGTTCTACGCGCTGTGTGATGAACTTGGGATCATGGTGTGGCAGGACTTCATGTTCGCCTGCGCCGAGTACCCCGACCATCTCGAGTGGTTCCGACAGCTGAGCGACAGGGAAGTACGAGCAGCAGTCAGGGACCTGCGGCATCACGCCAGTATCGTCCTGTGGTGCGGAAACAACGAGAACAACTTCGGCTTCGACGAATGGCCCATGATGGGACACAAGGTCAATGGCGAGTATCTGGGCAACAGACTGTATCTGCAGGATTTTCCCATGATCTGCGCCCAGGAGGATCCCTCGAGGCCATATTGGCCTTCCAGTCCGTACGGTGGAGACAAGTCGAATTCTGCTGGATACGGCGACCGTCATGTGTGGAATGTCTGGTCAGGCTGGGCGGATTATAGGAGCTATGCTGACGAAGATGGCAGGTTTATCAGCGAATTCGGGTTCGAGTCCGCTCCTGACGCCAAGACGATTGACTTCTTTGCCACAAAGGACGAGCAGAACATCCTTGGCCCCGTCGTGTTGAGCCACAACAAGAAAGAAGAAGGGCAGGAACGGATCCTCCGTTTCATCAATGCTCACTTTGGCCTTACAACGGATTTCGATGCGTTCACGTATCTCTCGCAGCTCGATCAGGCGGAAGCCATCAAGTTCGGCGTGGAACACTGGCGAGCGAGGAAGTACAGGACAGCGGGCACGCTGTACTGGCAGTTCAACGATAGCTGGCCCGTGTTCAGCTGGTCATCGGTAGACTATTTCAAGAGGCCAAAGGCCTTATACTACTACACGCAGAGATTCTACGCGGGTATCCTGCCCGTCGTCCGCTATGAACCTTCAGACCATGTTGTGAACGTCACGGTCGTGAATGACCAATATGAGGACACGGTCGTAAACGTGTTGCTCGAGATCTGGGATAGCAGCGGAACGAAGGTCTGGGAGAGACAGTATGGGGAAGTTCGCATTCTGGGAGACTCGGTCTCCACGATAGACATCGTGAGCACAGACGAGATCGCCACAGGGCCTCTATCAGACATGGTGATGCATGTCTCGGTCGTCTGTGACGGCAAGTGCTATGACAACTACACTCTCTTTGGCGAGTTCAGGGACATGCACCTCATGGATCCAGAGGTGTCATACGTCAGAGAGGATGACAGCCTGGCCTTTCGGTGCACAAGGCCGGCATTTGGCGTCCATATAGCTGCTGAAGAGGAGTGTCTCCTTTCAGATGATTTCTTTGCCTTGGTTCCGTCGGTCGTTAGGCGCGTGCAATGCCCCTCGGACAGGATCCACGTGACAAGCCTGTACGACTATCTGAACAAGGCTAGCGGGAACGCGGGGATCGGGGGCGCAGGGGCAGGCGCTGAAGCGCAGAAGTGAAGACGGTTTCGAGGGACAACAACGACAAACAGGAGCGAGGGGTGATATGGTAACATTCGCGAAAGATTTCAAGTTTGGCGTGGCGACATCAGCCTATCAAATTGAAGGAGCTGTGGCAGAAAACGGCAGAACCCCATCCATCTGGGATACGTTCTGCAGGACGCCGGGCAACGTCTTTGAAGGGCAGACCGGCGACATTACCTGTGATCACTATCACAGGTACAGAGAAGATGTCGGGATCTTGAGGGAGCTGGGAATCGATTCATACAGGTTTTCAATTTCGTGGTCCAGGGTGTTCCCGGCGTATGGGGTCTACGACCCGAAAGGGATGGAGTTCTACAGGAACTTGATACGCGAACTGAAACAGAACGGCATAGAGCCCATGGTGACTCTTTATCATTGGGATTTGCCGATGTGGGCTTACGAGAGAGGAGCATGGCTGAATAGAGAGTCAGTCACATGGTTCAAGGAATATGCGACAAGAGTCTTTGAGGAACTCAGTGATTCCGTGAAGCTCTGGATAACCCATAATGAGCCATTCTGCGCGTCGATTCTGGGATATGACCTGGGAGTTCATGCGCCTGGTCACAAGAATCTGGGAGAAGCTCTGATTGCAGCTCACCACATCTTGCTTTCTCATGGAGTTGCAGTCGAAGCATTCAGGGAATGCGGATTCAAGGACAGCAAAATCGGAATAACGCTCAATCTGACGCCCTCGTATCCTGCGTCAAACTCCAGGGAAGACGTGGAAGCAGCTTCCAGATCCGACGGATTGTCCAACAGATGGTTTCTGGATCCCGTGTTCAGGTCCTCCTACCCCGAGGATATGAAGGAAGCACTTGGCAGGTTTGCAGGCGGGTTTGACTTCATCAAGGACGGAGACCTGCAAACGATATCGGCCAGCAATGACTTCCTGGGAGTCAACTACTATACGCGTTCGCTGGTCAAGTATGTCCAGGACGGCGTCTTGAACTACCAGGAAGTTCCAGGGGACTCCAGGAATACTACGGCCATGGGCTGGGAGATTTGTCCAGAAGCCCTGTATGATCTCATGCTGAGACTGCGAAGAGAGTACACACGGGTCCCCATCTACATCACGGAGAATGGAGCTGCGTTTGACGATGCCCTGGCAAGTGACGGGCATGTTCACGATACTGAGCGCATAGACTATGTCAAGAGGCATCTGAGGAAGATAGCTGAGGCAAACGAGCAAGGAGCGGACATACGCGGGTACTACCTGTGGTCGCTGCTCGACAATTTTGAATGGGGATACGGCTACTCGAGGAAGTTTGGGATCGTGCATGTCGACTTCGAGACGCAGGAGAGGTCCCTGAAAGACAGCGCGTTGTGGTACAGGGACATGATCAGCAGCAGGACCATCGAGTAGGCTGCGGCGCGTACTCCACGTCTCCTTTCGATGGGCATGCCGACAAGCAGCCTGCAAGGGTCTGCTATCGCTAAGGGAGCAACAATATGCTGAAACCGGTTCTCTGCGGAGGAGAAATCCTGCTTGATTTTCTTTCAAAGGATGTGGGCCAGGGGCTTGCCGGTACGACGGTCTTCGAAAAGAGGCCCGGCGGTTCCATCTTCAATGTTGCTGTCGGTCTAAGAAGACTGGGAGTCCCAGCTTCTCTGTTGACGAAACTTGGAGGCGATGAGTTTAGTCTAGGGTTGATGAGCGTCATCGCGGACGAGAACATCACCACGGAATGCTTGAAGACGGACTCCACCCTGAAGACGACACTTGCCTTTGTCGCGCTCAACGAGGAAGGAAAGCCCGAGTTCAGGTTCTACAGAGACCATGCGGCCGATACCGGGTTGACCATCTCTGACGTGGAGCGCATAAGCCCGCAAGACTACTCCGTGTACCATTTCGGCTCAATCGCCCTCCTTGAGAAGCCTGCATCGGACGCATATCTGGAGTTGCTTGGCAGGTTTCATGAGGAAAAGCTCCTCACGTCCTTTGATCCCAATGTCCGGCCCTCACTCATAGTCGACAGGACGACGTTCATCCAGATGTTTGACAGGATATGTGGCATGGTCGACATCATCAAGATGAGTGACGACGACCTGGAATATGTTACGGGTCTCGCGGACGTGACAGATGGTCTGAAGATGATACGGAGCACAGTGGACGCCCTCGTTCTTGTCACTCTTGGCAGGAACGGAGCCGTGGTCTCCTTCAAGGGCGCGTGCTGGCGCGTCCCGACGTTCGACAGCGTCGAAGTCGTGGATACGACCGGTTGTGGGGATTCGTTCATGGCCGCCGTCATCGCTGGTCTCTTGAACAATGGCGGCTTGGCAAGTCTCTCGACGCCCAAGCTCACGGGCATCGTGACCTTCGCAAACGCTGCAGCCACGATTGTCGGTACACGCTATGGAGCAGCTAATGCGATGCCACGTATTCGAGAAGTGGACGAGTTCCTCTCTCTCCACCAGAATGCGGATGTGCAGGATGGCGTATCAGAGTGACCCTCAGGGGAAACTGGTGAACGCGAGGAGGTATCACTATGATAACAAGAAGTGAAGTGAACAAGGTACAAGAACGAGCGGTCGAACTGTACGTCCAGGCAAGTATTGTCCTGACACCTAGTGAGAAGGCAACCATCGAAGTTGCCGAGTTCGGTCTGGATGACCTTGAGCATCAGGGGCTGGAACTTGTCGTCTATATAAACACTGACCGGTACTGTGCAAAGGAACTCGGCCTCTTTCCCGGTCAGACTTGTCCGGAACATAAGCACCCACAAGTGGAGGACAGGCCGGGGAAGATGGAGACCTTCCGTTGTAGGTGGGGAAAGGTTTGGCTGTACGTCGAGGGAGAGCCCGCGAGTCATCTGAGGGCGACGGTGCCAAAAGGAAGCGAGGCATACTACACAGTGTTTCACGAAGTCGAGCTACTCCCCGGTTACCAGTACACCATTCCTCCGAACACTCTCCATTGGTTCCAATCAGGTCCCGTGGGGGCGGTCATCTCAGAATTCTCCAGTACGAGTACCGATGAGAATGATGTCTTCACTGATCCACGGATCAAGCGAATGCCAGAGATCCTAGAGGATTGAGCGCCGCGCAGCGTCGTAGAAGACTGAACAGTGGTCTGTCCGACCTCGCGGTGCGGCGTATCGTCGTGGCAGGCAGCCGCGTGTTCGCCGTGATGGCGCACCGCGTGGTACGCCTCCAGACTCAGTAGTTTTCGAGAACCCAGCGCTCGAAGCCGCGGGCGTCTGAGACGTGGTCAGCGCCTGAAGTGGCTGTGTCACGGATCACGTGGTCGGTCACGAGGTAGGTCTCGATACCAGCCAGACGGGCCGACATGTCTTCGGTGCAATCGTTGCCTACCGCGACCGCCTGAGCCGGGTCCACGTTCCTGACTGTGGTCACGTGTTGCCAGTATTCGACATGAGGCTTGCAGTAGCTGGAATTCTCCATCGTGCTGACGTACTCGAATATACCTGGGGAGAATCCAGCCCATGCCAGTCTCTTGTACGTCGCCAGCTGTGGGAAAACCGGATTGGTCGTGAGCAGGATTGTCGCGTAAAACTCCATAATGCGGTCCCAGACGGCCTGCTGGTCAACGTCCGGGTACACTGCTTCGAATTCTCTCCTGAACTTCTCCATGTTGCTGATGTCTGGACTTGTGTCGGCCTGCATGCGTGTCGTTGCCGCGAGCATGTTCCCGGCAAATCCCTCCGCGGGCACAAGGCCGTGCAAGGCACGCGAGAGTTCACCGAAATAGGTGTGCATGAACTCCCGCTCGTCCATGGCCAGTAGCGTGCCGTCAAGATCAAACAGAAACGTTTTCATCATGTGTTCTCCTCGGTGACTCGTAATGCGAACAAGTATACCAGGAATCCCCGACTTCCCGTGATGATCGTGCAACATGCTTTCCAAGCTGCTTCCAACCACTAATGGGAGAACACTTGACTTTCCTGTCGAACTCTCTAGCATTTGTTGTGTGACATTACTATTGTTGCGTCCGTGGTAGCGCCAATCAAAAAAAGGGGAGGATTCAGAATGAAGAAGATTGTGTTGCTTTTTCTTGCCGTTGCACTTACGTTCTCGGTCGTGGGCTGCGCAAAGAAAGCAGTTGTAACCCCGAAAATCGGTGTAGCCATCTACAAGTTTGACGACACGTTCATGTCGTACGTCCGCAACCAGATTCAATCGGCCGCAAATGGCAAGATCTTGCTGTCTGTTCAGGACAGCCAGTACGATCAGCCGAAGCAGAATGACCAGGTTGACCAGTTCCTGGCCGAGGGCGACACCGCTCTTGCCATCAACATGGTCGATCCATCTGCCGTGTCTGTCATCATCGGCAAGGCCAAAGCCAAGAATGTGCCGCTTGTCCTCTTCAACCGTGAGCCTGTCGCAGCCGACATGGCAGCGTGGGATAAGGTTTACTATGTTGGAGCCAAGGCACAGCAGTCCGGTACCTACCAGGGCGAGATTATCGCTGACTACTGGAAGAATCATCCGGAAGCTGATCTCAACAAGGACGGCATTCTCCAGTACGTCATGCTGATGGGCGATCCGTCGAACACGGATGCGAAGTACCGCACGGAGTTCTCGATCAAGGCTGTTGAAGCAGCCGGCATCAAGGTCCAGAAGCTCGCCGAAGACACCGCCATGTGGGACCGCGTCAAGGGGCAGGAAAAGATGGCCGCATTCCTTACCGCAAACCCTGGCAAGATCGAAGTTGTGTTTGCCAACAATGACGACATGGGCCTCGGCGCAATTGAAGCTCTCAAGGCTGCTGGCTATTTTTCAAATGGCAAGTACATGCCGGTTGTCAGTGTCGATGCCACTCCTCCCGCTCTTGATGCTGTTGCACAGGGCACTCTTCTAGGAACCGTCCTGAACGACGCCGTCAGGCAGGGTCAGGCTACCTTTGATCTTGCGTACGCACTAGCTACTGGCGCGACGGACGTCAAGTCGGACGTTGCTCCGCTTGCTCTGGCCGACGGAACCGTGGATCCGACTGGGAAGTACATCTGGGTTCCGTACGTGAAGGTTACGAAGGACAACTACAAGGACTTCCTCGCGAAATAGTGGCGCTCGAGTTCCAAGGAAACGCTTGATTTCGTTATAGACGGGTGGATAGCGTACGCTCTGAAGCGTACGCTATCCACCTATATATGGGAGGTGTCCTCTCGATGACTAGCAGCGAATATGTTCTGGAGATGCGCAATATCTCGAAAAACTTCCCCGGTGTGAAAGCCCTCGACGATGTCACGCTGAACGTGGTTCCTGGAAGGGTCCATGCGATCGTCGGGGAAAATGGAGCCGGAAAATCCACGCTGATGAAGTGTGTGTTCGGTATCTATGCGGCCGATGGCGGGGAAGTGGTCCTGAATGGCCAGCCTGTCTCATTCGTGAACACTAAGCAGGCTCTGGATGCAGGTATTGCTATGATTCAGCAGGAACTCCTGCCTATTCCGGAGCGGAACGTCATGGACAACTTCTGGCTGGGCCGTTTCCCACAAAAAAACTACGGGATCGTGAAGATCGTCGATGAGAAAAAGATGTATGTCGACTGCAAGGCGGTTTTTGCCGACCTCAAGATCGATATTGATCCAGCGACCAAGGTGTCCAACCTGTCGTCTTCCAAGATTCAATTGATGGAGATTGCTCAGGCGGTGTCCTACCATTCGAAGGTCATTATCATGGACGAGCCAACCTCTTCACTGACTGAGAACGAGGTTGAGCACCTCTTTGCCATTATCAGGAGACTTCGGGATCAGGGTATCGCCATTGTCTATATCTCCCACCGCATGGAGGAGATTTTTGAAATCTCGGACGAGGTCACGATCATGCGCGATGGCAGGTGCATTGGTACCTACCAGACGAGTGAGATTACTTCCGAGTTCGTCATCAAGCAGATGGTCGGCCGTACGTTGACAAACATGTTTCCCCCGCGAGAAAACATTCCCAGCGACGTCGTTCTCAAGGTTGAGAACCTTACGTCCATATCTGAACACTCGTTCAAGGACGTGACATTTGAGGTGAGGAAGGGCGAGATCTTCGGCATCGGCGGTCTCGTCGGGGCACAGCGAAGTGAGCTGGTCGAAGCTCTCTTCGGCTTGCGCGGTGTCAGGAGTGGCACGGTCCGCATTGATGGCAAGAAGGTTGTCATCACAAACCCCATTCAGGCCAAGCACTACAAGATCGCTCTCCTGACCGAAGAGCGGCGGGCCACTGGCATCTTCCCGGTGCTTTCCGTTCTGGACAATACACTCATGGCGAGCATCGGCCACTATGTGCGCAAGTCCGGTCTTGTAGACCAGAAACGGGCCACCACTGACATCCAGAGAGAAATCGAAATGCTCAAGGTCAAGACGCCATCGCTCACGACTCATCTCGAATACCTCTCGGGCGGCAACCAGCAAAAAGTGATCGTCGCAAGGTGGCTGATGACGGAACCAGACATCCTGATTCTCGATGAACCGACGCGCGGTATCGACGTCGGTGCCAAGTATGAGCTCTATTCGATCATCGCCGAACTTGCCAAGAGTGGCAAGACCATCATCATGATTTCCTCCGAAATGCCCGAACTCATCGGAATGTCCGACCGCATCATGGTCATGTGCGAAGGTCGTGTCACTGGCATCCTTCAGGGAAAAGAAGCGACGCAAGAAGCCATCATGACGCTTGCGACGCAGCTCATGTAACAGGGAGACGAACATGAAGAATTC
>JAPLGH010000162.1 GCA_026390285.1 Caldisericota bacterium | reverse complement strand
GCCGATGTGGGCATCGTCGGCTTTCCCAACGCCGGCAAGAGCACTCTGCTGAGCAAGCTTTCTGCGGCACACCCAAGGATTGCCGACTATCCCTTCACGACGTTGTCTCCGAACCTAGGCGTAGCGTTCTCGCCAGACGGTGGGCGCGTCACATTTGCGGATATCCCGGGGCTTGTGGAAGGAGCCGCCAACGGCCGTGGGCTTGGCAACAAGTTCCTGGCCCATATCGAACGCAGCCGGGTTCTCCTGTTCCTGGTTGATGGCAGCTCGTCCGATCCTGACCCGGTCCAGGCATATCACCTGCTCACGCATGAACTGGAACAATACAGTGAACAGCTTGCAGGCAAGCCCCAATTCGTCGTCGTCAACAAGATCGACCTGATTTCTCCGCAGAAACGCACAGGGATTCGTGTCCGCTTTGTGCACCAGGGAATCGAGCCTCTGATGATTTCCGCGCTCGAAAACGACGGCATCGACGCCGTCATCGGTCGTGGGCTGGCTCTTGTGCAGTCCGCGCCTGTGCCTCCTCGCGAACAGGTGACGCGGGTCTACAAGCTGAAGCCGTCTGATGAGACATTCGAAATCGCCCGGCTCCCAGATGGCATGCTCTCCGCGTCAGGACGGTATCTCGACCGCATTATCCACACAACCGATTTCGGGAAGCCTTTCCAGGTCACACTGCTGGATCAGAGGATGCGCAAGATCGGCGTCGAGAAGGCGCTCCGCAAGAAGGGAGCTCATGACGGCCAGAACGTCATGATCGGTGGCCGCGTGTTCACTCTGGGGGAAGAGACAGCTGCGAAACGATGAAAACTGTGCTGTATGGGGGAGCATTCGACCCCGTTCATGCAGGTCACGTTTTTGTCGGCCACGAGGCTCTTCGTCTCATGGCTCCTTGTACACTCATTCTTATCCCTACCGGCCTTCCCAATCCCGACTTCGACAAAACCCTCTCCGCGTCCGATGCCGACCGTGTGGCAATGCTGCAGCTTGCCTTCGCAGGAGTGCCTGATGTGACTATCTCGGACTTCGAATTGAAGCGTGAGCCACAGCCATCCTACTTCGTGGATACGCTTGAAGGTCTGCGGCCGTCGCTGGGCGTGGACAAGCCGCTGCTACTTCTCGGAGAGGACCAGCTTGTTTCGTTCCCGCAGTGGCACCGATACCAGGACATCATGGACCAGGTCGAACTCTGGTTTGTACCGCGAGCCGGCCGACAGCAGTCGAACCGTGCCGATGTCCCCGCGAGGGCCTTGTTCGATATCAACCCGTTCGACAGCCTATCTTCGACGCTGGTCCGCAACAGGTTGCACCAGGGACTTCCCGTCGAGGGCCTCGTACCGCCGTCCGTCGCTGCCTATATTGCGGAGCATGGACTGTATAGACGTCAGTGACTCCAGAGGAGAGAACCCGCCTCATCGACCTCGTCGCTGAGCGCGTCCCGAAGAAGCGTCTGCAGCACATCCTGCGCGTGGAGGCGCTGGCGACCAGTCTTGCCCGTTTCTGGGCAGTGTCCGAAGAAAAGGCAAGTATCGCGTCTCTTCTGCACGACATTGCAAGAGATGAGCCCGAGTCTTTCCTGCTCCAATCGGTGAAGGAATCAGATGACCCTCTGGCTCTCGCGATGGCTCAGACAGCCGCCCCGGTGGTCCTCCATGCGCCTGTCGGGGAATTGATCGCCCGGCGCGACTTTGGTGTCGATGACCCCGAGATCCTGCTGGCAATTGCTCTGCATACGACTGGCGCCCCTCACATGGACCGACTGGCCATGATCGTCTTCCTTGCCGACTACTGCGAGGCCGGCCGTCACTTCGCCGGCGTCGAAGAAGTCCGTGCTCTGCTGTTCAGCAGTCTTGAAGCTGCAATGCTGCGTGCGCTTGACCAGACATTGGCCTATCTGCACCGGCATTCGCGGCCGGTGGACAGACATACAGTCGACGCTGCGGCGGCTTTTGCACGTCTGGCCGCAGAAGACTCACAGCGCCTTCACCAGCCTTGACATCTCACGTGGGAATGTACCTGAACCATCAGGTTGTCAACTCGCCAGAAATGTACCCGCAGCTACTACGCTGTTCCAGGCATGGTGCCTGTCCCCTGTTACAACAACTACGGCTGTCCCCTGTTACACGGCCGGTGGACAGACATATAGTCGACGCTGCGGCGGCTTTTGCACGTCTGGCCGCAGATGACTTACAGCGCCTTCACCAGCCTTGACAGAAGCCCCTGCGCCGTATAGAATACTCATCAGGGGTAGAGCATCGGCTTCCCAAGCCGAGTGTCGCGGGTTCAAATCCCGTCTTCCGCTCCAGAGGCGGCATAGCCAAGTGGTAAGGCAAGGGTCTGCAAAACCCTCATACCCCGGTTCGAATCCGGGTGCTGCCTCCATTCTCTTATCCAGACATCCCTGCCGGGATGGCGGAACTGGCAGACGCACGGGACTTAAAATCCCGCGGTGGCAACACCGTGTGGGTTCAATTCCCACTCCCGGCACCACGGTTATTTCGATGGCCGCGGTATGTCCTGGATTCCGACGCCAGGCTGTCGAGCCCGCGTATGACGGTAGATCCTCCATGTTATGTCGGCATTGCCCATATGTGACAGCGGAACAGAGATTTCGGGATTGGTGTCGGCGATCTGCGACCCTGATCCAAGTTGAATTCCCATGTTGATGGCCGCCCGATAGGTCCTCTCATACAACAGGGCGTCGATACCATTCTTCTTGCGTATCGTTCCAAGGACAAAGACACGGGCATACCGGAAGCTCCGATGCCTGACGCGACTCCTCAGTAGCCGGAAGATCCCAAGGTCGCGCCGCAGGTCCGACAACCCATAGATATGGTCGCTGGGAGTGTACCCCGCGTGCAGCCGATCATACTCTTCGATGACTTCATTGAGGTCGGGCAGCGTTACCGCCATCCCGATGACGGGATGACCCGGTTTTGTCAGGTCCTCCACGACAAAGACCAGGTCTTCGATGGCAATCATCCTCAGCCCGGCTGCGAGATAGTCGAACTCTTCTTCGGAGAACTGTTCAAACTGAGGGTGGACCCGGGTGTCCCAAGCAACATTGTAGATCGTCTTGATTCGGGCGACTTCATCCGCCCAGTCTCTGATCTTGACGGACCGGACGGCCACGCCCTGGCGCACCAGCCGTTGTTCGAGGTCCTGTCCGCGCTGTCGCATCTGCGCCAGACGATCCATGTACGGAGTAGCACTGTCCCGCGTCATGCGAAAGGCATACCAGTCGTTTTCCTTGACTCCCCACTGCTCAAGAAAGCGCTTGTAGTACGGGGGCTGGTACGGTTCCATGACCATAGGGTGCTGGTCGAACCCGTCGACCAGAAGACCGTCCTCGCCGTTCGCGTTGAACCGTGCCGGGCCAATGACTTTCACCGCGCCAGCCTGCTCCAGATCCTCGGTGGCCGCTCCGAGAAGCGCAGCCGCGACGTCGTCGTCGTCGAACGACTCGAACAGCCCGATCCATCCGATTGCGCCGTTGACCTCGGGCTCGCGGTAGGACCTGTCGATGAATGCTGCAATGCGACCGACAGCCTTGCCGTTCTCATGGGCAACGTAGTACTGCACGAAGGAACAGTGATGAAAGAACGGGTTTGCACCGGGGAATCTCTTTTTCCACCAGTTACGGTCGGGGTTCAGGTCGTTCATCTCCGAAGCCAGGATGGGCATGACCTTGCGAGACTCATGAGCGTTATAGAACGGGATGCTCCATCCTACGCTGACGAATCTCTTCAGCTTGTCGGCTGCCAGCGGGAAGGACCCAACCAATGAGACTGGTTGGGAGATGAGTCGCTCGAGTGTTACTGTCGTTTTCATGATCCCTCCAGGCTACTGTCTGTGATAGAAGTGCTGGTGTTCCAGTAGGTAGCTGCAGTTTCGCTGCTATAATAACTTTCGAGACTCGCTGGGTGCCGCGCATCATGATACGCCAAACGAGCAATCTGTAAACTCATAGGATGTCCCCGACAATATGCCGCTCATACTGGAAACCCTTGAAAAGATGTACGGCGACCGCCTCCTGTTCCGGTGTATGCACTGTGCAATCGGTGCAGGAGACAAGGTCGGCATCGTCGGCCCCAACGGAAGCGGCAAGACGACGCTCCTTCGCATCCTTGCCGGAACCGATGATGAATACGGCGGATCGATCCAGGTCACCGGCGGGGACAGCTTCTGCTTCATCGACACTGTTCCTGTGGATCCGGAGCGCACCGCGCGCCAGATTGTTGCTGAGCCTTTCGAGCACCTCCGCGCTCAGGACGCGCGTATCCGCGAGCTGGAACGCCTTCTTTCCACCGCTGCCGAAACAGACGACTACCTTGCCGAGCTCGCCCGCCAGACCGAGCAGTTCGAGGCGCAAGGGGGCTACGACTACATCGTCAACATGAACAAGGCACTGTCCAGCCTCGGATTCGCCTCAGAGGACCTGGACCGCCTTGCAGGCACGATGAGTGCGGGAGAGATCTCGCGGTTGCGTCTGTCTCGATTGGTCAGTGATGCCCAAGACATCTGGCTGCTGGATGAGCCCACCAACTATCTGGACATCCCTGGCGTACAGTGGCTCGAGCGCCAGCTCAAGGGGCTGCAGGCCACAGTCCTGGTGGCTTCGCACGACGTCTGGTTTCTGGACCAGGTCTGCAACAAGCTTCTGGTTATCGAAAATGGCACCCTGCGCCTGTTCGGCGGCGGGTATACCGACTACGTCCGCGTCAGGGACGCTGAAGCAGCCGACCGCGCCCAGCACGATGCTGAACTCAAACGAGAGATCGAACGCATGCGCCAGTACGTGGAAAAGTACCGGTATGGGACGCGAGCAAGTCAGGCTGCCTCGCGCGAGAAGGCCATGGAACGTCTCAAGGCAAAAGTCCAGAGTGAGCCGGTCTCAACCCGCAAACGTGTTCACGTGCGCCTGCACAACACGGGAGAGAGCGGAGAGATCGCGCTGCGCCTCGAACACGTCGGCAAGTCGTACGGTGACCGCGCGATTCTCAGCAAAGCAAATGTCACCATCCTGTCTCGCCAGCATGTGGCTATCCTTGGCCGCAACGGGGCTGGGAAATCGACACTGCTGGGCATCGCGATGGGACAGATCGTTCCCGAGTCCGGTGACATCTATTGGGGACCGAGTGTACGATACTCCTTCTTCCCTCAGAACTACACGCTCTTCGAGAAGGAGACTGCCATGGAGTGGATTGCTTCCCACCGTCCGCAGATGATCATCTCAGAGGTCAAAGGACTGCTGGGCAGCTTCGGCTTCTCAGCCGACCAGATGGACCAGCAGACCGGGGCGATGAGCAGTGGGGAAAAGCAGCGCCTGCTTCTGGCACTGCTTTCCACGGAGACTGCCAACATGATCATCCTGGATGAGCCGACGAACTTCCTGGACATCCAGACACGAGAATCTCTCGCAGCGACGCTCCGGGCGTTCGAGGGAACAGTACTGTTCGTGTCGCATGATCGTACATTCATTGACGCGGTCGCCGACCGCATCGTTTTCATCGAGCGCAGCAAGGTGTCGGTGCTGGAGGGAAATTACTCGGCCAACCGGCAGGAACTGTTCAGCGACCGTGCCGTTCGGACACCACAGTCCCATCGTGCGAACGTCCAGGACAACGCCATATCCACGCGGACCTCACACAACCGGCTCGTAGCCCTTGAAGCCCGTGTGCGGCTGCTGGAGCGTCAGATCGGCGACATCGAGCAGGAACAGTTCGACCTCACGAAGAGGCTGCAGGAAAAAGGACCTGCCATGCAGGGAGCCGATATCACATCGCTCTCGGTGCACATCCACGAGCTGCAGGTACGACGGGACGAGTTGTTCGAGGAGCTGGCAATAGCCGAAGAACGGTTCCTACAGGCCTCGGCGTCGTGATTCGATCTCCTGGAGCAGTTCGTCGCGCGACGTAAAGCCCCATCGCTCAAGCAGTTCCTCCGAGAGGTCGTAGACGAGAACCTTTTTGAGATAATCCCGTTTCGTCGTCAGGAGCTTGCGTTCGAGGAGTGATACCAGAGCCTTGTCGCTGGTGACTCCACGGAGCTGGAGAATCTCCTTGCGCGTCAGCGCCCCCTTGGTGATAATGAGCGCCAGAACCTCCATGGCCTGCCTGGAGAGGCCGACCTTGGGCCTGGGCTGAGGTAGCTCGGGCGTGAGCTTGTCCGGAACCGAGAAGCAGAACTTGTGGCCGTCCTGGACGAGACGGACGCCTCGATTCGCATAGTCGGCCTGGAGACTCTCCAGAAGATGCCGGGTGGCCTGGTAGCTCTGTCCCGCGCGGCGTGCCAGATACCGGACGCCAACAGGCCCCACGGCCGCAAACAGGATGGCCTCGAGTCGCTGCTTCGCTGCCTGAAGCTCAAGCCCTGTAATGAATTCCTGACTCTCTGCGCGTTCAGTCATCTGCCTTCCCCACGTATGCGACGGCAATACCCTCGAACCGGCTCTGTTGAGCAATGTGGAGGACCCCCATCTTGGTCAGGATGAGAATCGCCAGAAAGCTCAATACCACACGCTCCCTGGAGTCGGATGAGTCAAAAATGTCCTCGAACAGCATCGTTCCTCTCTCCTGGAGCAGTGCCCGAAGCTCCCGCATGACCTGCTGAAGGCTCAGATAGACCGGTCGCCGGTTCTCGCTCGTCACGGGCTTGCGTGCCGCGATGCGCTCAACGATGCGCGCAAGTGCCTCGAGCAAAGCGTCCGACACCTCGTCACCCGTCTGCTCCTCCCCTGGAGGCACCGCCGTGCGTACATTCGGCCTCTTGAGTGGAGCCCTGCCGGCGTTTACTTCCTGGAGGACCTCGATGATGGGCCTGGCGTACAATCCCGCCTCATCCAGAGCTCTGATCCCTTCAAGCAGGGACTTCTCCTGCGAGGCCGCATGCCCGAAGAGGACAAACTCGCTCTTCAGCTTGAGAAGGTCGGCCAGCATGTAGACGAGCTCGGCATGCTCCTCGACCCCGGCGTCGCGCCGTATGGTCATGCTGCAGTAGTCCACCAAGCGCTCCACGAGGATGTCGGCGACGTCGGCCCGCCCCGCCCGCCCCAGGAGCCTCAGGTTGTTCACAGAATCCGTCAGGCCCGCCACGTTCAGATCCCCATGACCTCCCTGACCGTGCGCACCGTTTCAGCAGCGACCAGCGATGCCTTCTCACGGCCTCCTGCCAGAATACGGTCAACTGACTCCGGATCGGCGGCAAAGGCGGCCCGGCGCTCCTGGAACCCAACCAGCCGCTCCGAGACCATCGCAGCGACGGAG
>JAPLGH010000023.1 GCA_026390285.1 Caldisericota bacterium | reverse complement strand
GAGCCATGTATGGTCCGTTTTCTTGTACTCCTCGCGGTGCTGCCACAGGTCCGACTTCTCGATGCCCTCCAGGACCAGGCCCATGGAGACACCAGTGCGCAGGGTATGGCCGATCGGCGAAACCTCGCCCTGATGCAGGACACTCTTCCGGCGTATCGCGACTGGATCCAGCCCCAGTTTCTCAGCCGCCTCGTCCATGTTGGATTCGAGCGCGAACAGGACCTGCGGAACGCCGAATCCTCGGAACGCGCCGCAGACCCCGTTGTTGGTGAATACGGCCCAGCCCTCGTGGCGCGTGTTGGGGACGCGATACAGGGACGAGGCATGTTCGAGGGCCAGGTTGAGGATGGGGCCGCCGAGCGACGAATAAGCCCCCTTGTCTTCGTAGCAGGTGACGTCGTTGGCAATCATCGTCCCATCGCTCTTGAAGCCGGTCTTCATGCGGATGATGAACGGGTGTCGTTTCCAGCCGGAAACCAGCGACTCCTCGCGCGACAGGAAGACCTTCACGGGCTTGCCCGTCTTCATGGCAAGCAGGGCGATGCCACCCTGGATGGTCAGCTCGTCCTTGCTTCCGAAACCGCCACCGACGGGGTTGCTGTAGACCCGGATCATCCGAGGGTTCATCCCCAGGATACGGGCGAGCTGCAGCTGGTCCCGGAACGAATACTGGGAACCGGCGTACATTGACAGCGAGCCGTCGGCTTCGGGCACGGCCACACCAGATTCGGTTTCCAGTGGCACGTGCGCCTGACGCGGCGTCCGGTATTCGTGTTCGACGACCACGTCGGCTTCGCGCAGGCCCTGTTCGACATCACCCTTGGTGATGAGTGTGTGCAGGCAGACATTGCCCTTTTCATGGACCTTGGGAGCATCGGGCTTCAGCGCGTCGATAGGATCGTCGACCACAGGCAAGACCTCGTAGTCCACCTCGACTAAGGCTGCCGCCTGCTCGGCAATGCGTTCGGTCGTCGCTGCCACCAGTGCCACCGTATCACCCATGTACCGAACCTTGTCGCTGCAGATGACCGGCATGTCGGGATTGACGATCCCGAACCCGTTGAATCCCGTCACATCCTTCGCCGTCAGCACCGTGACGACACCTTCCAGCGCCATTGCCTTGCTGACATCGACGCTCTTGATCAGGGCATGCGGGTGCTTGCTGCGCACAAACCACGCATACAGCATCCCCGGGAATGAGAGGTCGGACATGTACGCCGTCGTGCCGCACGCCTTGCCCTGCGCGTCGACCCTGTCGATCTGCTGGAAAAGGATATCGTCCATCATACCACTCCTTTCACGCTCAGCCCCCACCGATAGGGGCCAGGAACACGAGCTCGTCGCCCTCCCGAAGGACGTACTCGTCATACACGCGCTTGCCATCGACAATAAGGATAAGGTAGGCGAGCTCAGGGCCCCTGATACCGAGCTGTCGCACGATCTCGCCGGCCGTCGTCCCCGTCGGGAGTTCCAGCTCGTATTCGGGCGTTTCGTGGTATTGCTTGTAGTCCTGAAAGAGCTTGATCTTAACGTTCATGCCAGCAGGAGGCAAGCGCTTCGTAGGCGGCCTCGGCAAGAAGTCCGACGACGGCTTCCTTGCGATAGACGGCGGTTGCTCTCAAGTCATCGATGGGCGCCACTTCCTTCCAGGCCATCTGGGCGGCGACGCGAATGGCGTCCCACGACAAGACTGGAGAAAGTTGGCAGAACAGCTGCTCGGTCTTCCGTGCCCGAACCACGGTCGGGGCGACCGAGCCGAAGGCGATGCGAGCCTCTGCAATGCGCCGGTCCTTCCCAATCCGGAAATAGAAAGCCATGTTCGCAGTGGAAATCGTCATGGCCTGGCGGGAGCCCAGCTTGCCAAAGCCGGTCAGCTCACCCGGGCCCGTCGCAGGGAAATGGAGCTCCGCCACGAGTTCCTCTGGAGCAAGCACGGACCGTCCCGGGCCCGTGAAGAAGTCAATGACAGGAACTTCCCGTGTGCCCGCACGGCTGACGATACTAACGACAGCATCCAGCACGATGAGCGCCGGGATCGTGTCACCCGCGGGAGAAGCGTTGGCTACGTTGCCACCGATTGTCCCCATGTTGCGAATCTGGGTACTGCCAACGCGTGAAGCCGCAAGGGCCAGCGCGCGCCCGTACTGCCGCACGACAGGGGAAGTGCTGATGTCCATATGGGTAGTCCCAGCCCCGACACGGACGACGTCTGACTCCTCGCGAATGAAGCGGAGCTCTGCCACGCGGGAGAGGTCGAGGAGAACATCTTCCTTCACAAGCCCTTCCTTGAGGCGCACCATCACGTCGGTGCCTCCGGAAAGGAAGCGTTTGCGCGGTCCGAACTGTTCCGCCAGTTCCAGCGCCTCCTTCAGGTCGTGTGCTGCGTGGTACTCGCACTCCTTGATCATGGCTTGCCCTCCAGAAGTCCAATGACGTTCGCCCTGTTCTTCATCGAATCGGCCAGGGTGTGATCGTGACGAGCAGCTACTAGTTCAG
>JAPLGH010000083.1 GCA_026390285.1 Caldisericota bacterium | reverse complement strand
CAACCATCCGTTTGCACGCACAGGGGAGTTCGTCCATCTCAGTGTCACAGATACGGGGTCCGGGATGTCTTCGGAGGCCATGCAGCATCTCTTTGAACCCTTCTACACGACGAAACCAGTGGGGTCCGGCACGGGCCTGGGCCTCTCCATCGTCTACGGAGCCATCAAGCAGGCCGGCGGCTGGATCACGGCAGTATCCACGGAAGGTGTCGGGACGACCTTCGATATCTACCTCCCTCGATGCCTGGAAGAACCCACACAGTCCTTCACTCCCAGTCCCCTCCCTGTGAACGTAGGCAGTGGCACGATCCTGGTGGTCGAAGACGAGCCGGTCGTGCGCTCCGTTGCGCAGGCGTTCCTGAACCGGGGCGGGTACACGGTCCTGACAGCACCCGATGGAGCTTCGGCGCTGAACGTCCTGCACGAGCACCTGGCGGACATCGGACTCATCCTGCTGGACATGACCATGCCGGGCATGACCTCTGGTGAGATTGTGCAGGCTATCCGGGCCCTGGACCCCACGGTCCCCATCCTGCTGAACTCCGGGTACACCTCCAACGGCGTCGTCAAGCAGATGCTCGAGGAGGGCAGTGTCCAGGGATTCCTGGGCAAGCCGTACGGCCTGCCCCAGCTGATGGAAAGGGTGCAACAGCTGACCCGCGGACGTTGAGCAGGCTGTCGGCATGAGGAAGACCACCACTCTGGCGACAATGAGCTGCTGACGAGCGCCCTCGAGGAATACCCGGACGAAGAGAAGACGGCCGTCTTCTCCCAGATGTCCTCAACGTACAAGGTCAAGAAGCCGTAGACAGACGAGCGGATTCCCCAAGAGTCTTCTGCCTCTGGCAAATGACCTTGCTGCGTGCCCTAGGATGAGAGTAGATGGCCTGAGACGTGTCTCATAGGGTCGATGTCCTCGCTTGAGAAAGCCCATCTAGGGACTCCTGTCCCGAGCAAGCACGAAGCGCTCCTTCCTTGGTGAGCACGCACAAGAAGGTCCTTGGGAGGGAAACCGCCTTCTCGAAGGAGCGGCACGGACGACTCTCGCTACCCAGCGCTCTACGTTTCCAGTGTGTGGCTACCGACCTCTCGACGCCTTGTCTGATGCACGTGCTATTTCTATGGTCCCCCCGGGCAGGAAGTTGGACGTCAAGTAGCGAAGTGACTGTTCTCGATCTTCCTTGCCTTCATCCGTCAAGAAGAGCTGCTCGCAGAAGACCACGATGTCCTCAATGATGCGCTCATAGCGATAATATGCCAACCCGACCGGATCGATCTGCGTTTGACCGTAGCCCTCGTAGAACAGCGCCTCTTCTTCTTGGGCAGTATGGCCGGCAAACCCCTGTCCGCCGCCGACGAACATCAAATCACGCTCTTTGGGTGCCATGATTGGATTGTCCCGATCGACGATGTGGAGATTGTCGTTGGTATCAATGAGGATATTGCCTGCGTGGATGTCAGAGTGACACAAGACGAATTCCGGAGATCGACCTCGGAGCGCCAGGACAAGCCGTTCAGCGCGCCCGACGAGATCGAGAATCTCATCCTGTTCGGCCCTCAGGAACGCAGCTAGTCTCGCCGCAACGGGGTCATCAAGGACTCCATCCTCAGCACTCTCCAAGAACCTTTTCACCTTTTCGCGCCACCGTGGCGAATACGTCTCCCGCTTGATATGCCTCGCCAGCACGCGAGGTACTACAGCAGTGTGAATGCGCTTGAGAGCAATGCCAAGATCTCGCCACTGGCGATCCGACAGGCAGACCTCAAAACCATTGTGACCCTCAACGTACGGGTAGACAATCAATTTCAGGGCGCCGAGACTTGCCCAGGGCTTCCCCATATTGGCTGCGACTGGGGCAATGACTTGCTTGATGCCCCGTTCGCTGAGGAATCTGGGCAGCGTCACAGCAGTCTCGTCAAAGACACCTCGTCTCAACTTCACGAAGTACTGCGTTCCATCGTCAGCCACGGCGCGATAGACGGCCGTATTCTGATCCGCGCCGAGCGGAAGAAAGGTGACTTGGTTGACAGGCAACCTGTAAGCGTCCTGCAAACAAGCGACTATTCGGTTGTTCTGGATATCAGGTTTGGTGAGCACAGACGTGTAGGGGTTCCAATGTCATAAGAAGCGATTCTCCACGTGATATCGAGACGAGGTCCTTCTCTGGAGGAGAGCTTCAACCCCTCAGAGGAGCCTTGTGAGTCGTTCGCTGGTCCAACACTTTCCATCCGCACCTCTTCTTCGGTGGCATACCGTTGCTGTCTCACACGTCCTTCAGGTAGGGACATGCCCTAGGCGCTCTCTCGAACTCTGGAGTCTTCTTGAAGTTCTCGAGCGCGGTCTTCTTGTGAGACAGTCGGGCGAAGGACTTCCCGCGGTTGTCGAGACGTCTGTCCTCAAAGTCCGTCTTCAACCAATCGCGGTTGGCGATTGTGTCATCCAGGTTCAGTGCTCCCCTTGCTTCTGGAACGTCTTTCCTGCCCATGACTCTCCTACGACCCTTCTGAGGACCTTGTCTACGGACTCCCCACTGTCAGTCCAATTGTGAACCTTCTGCCTGCTGACCCTGTCGCGGACCGTTGGGTCCCGTGCAGCCCATGCCATCGCCAAGAGCTCGATGGTATCTACTTCATGGCTCCTGCGGCATGAGAGGTCGACTGACCGCCGCGAGGGTCTCCTGACTCATTCTGCCCTGTCCAACGAGTTCGTTTCCGGCTCTTCTCACCGCATCCAGCACGGCCTGACCATTCTGGGAAACCTTGCCATCGGCCCTCATGGCATCTGCATGAGGCCTCAGAACTGCTCCCGCGAACTCAGTGCTCGCATCTTTAGCTAACTCCCTGACGACGCGCACGACGGTGTCGCAATTCTCGATCTCCCACCACCCGCTCGTGGCGACGAGGACAATCTTCTGGATGTTGACGTCTTTGTGCAACAGGGCTCGCGTACGTCCTTGACGCCTCTCCAGCTTCGGATCGATAAGGGGCATTAGCCTGTTGACCACGTTCTGCATGTCACCTGGCAAAGGAACGTAAACCGGGGTCGCCAGGATGAGGATCTCGGCAGCTTTCAGCTTCTGATACAGCGATTGCATGTTATCCTGGATGCAACATTCTCCGCGGCTGTCGTTCCAGCAGTACATCACGCCGCAGCTGCATGGTTTGACCTTCATCTGACTGGCGTAGAGCAGCTCGACTTCAGATCCAGCTTCCATCATGCCTTGGATGAACGAACCGAGAACCAAGGCTGTGTTCCCCTTCTCCATTTGGGGACTGCCATTGATCGCTACTGCTCTTGTCATAATAGCCTCCCGGGATAGCTGCAAATGGAACCGCTAAAACGATCTCCAGACTCATGACCTACTACAATTATACGCGGCTGCAATCTCGATGCGAGCGATGGAAGAAGTAGTTAAAGAGCTCCGCCAGCGAGAGGATCCTGGCGTCACGGCAGGAGTCCGTCGACGGGGAGATGTCGCGGAGAGCAATGAGCGGGATCGCGGGATAGGTGTTACGCACGTTCTCTGTCCCGGCTCATCAGCGGACACGCTGGGAACGTAGTACTGATGCTGCTGTGGTGGAGATAGGGGGGCTCGAACCCCCGACCTCCTGCATGCCATGCAGGCGCTCTCCCAGCTGAGCTATATCCCCACGTCTTGGAAACGAACAGTGAAAGTATACCGGGAAGGTCCCGAGTGTCAACCGCAGCTGGCACCATTCGCGTTGCTGGCTGGTCGTGCTACCATGAGTCTGTAACCGAAGACGACTGAGAGGTGGAACATGCGGGCAGTAGTGCAACGAGTGAGCAGTGCGTCGGTCGCTGTGAATGGCAAGCAGGTGGGGCGTATGGGAGCAGGATTGCTCGTGCTGTTGGGGGTAGCTCCGGATGATGGTCCCGAAGACACTGCATTCATGGTACGCAAGCTAAGCGGCCTGCGCATCTTCGCAGACGCAGACGGCCTGATGAACCGTTCGTTGGTAGATATCAAGGGATCCATCCTCGTCGTCAGT
The DNA here is from genome assembly GCA_026390285.1 of Caldisericota bacterium. GTDB lineage: Bacteria > Caldisericota > Caldisericia > Cryosericales > Cryosericaceae > Cryosericum. Next base: position 2,632 of record JAPLGH010000083.1, on the reverse strand, counting down.
CAGTTCACGCTCTATGGAGACGTGGCTCGCGGCAACAGACCGAGCTTCACCGGTGCTGCTGCCGGGGCGTATGCCGATGAGGTCTATCGAGATGTATGCACGGGACTGCGAAGTCAGGGATTCGACGTTCAGAACGGCGTTTTTGGGGCACACATGGAGGTCAGCCTGGTTGGTGACGGCCCAGTAACGATTATCATCGACACGGACAGCCGCAAGAAGCGAGTTCAGTAAGCTTGACAGCCGTGCAAGTGAGAAGCCGGGGCAATTGCCCCGGCTTCGTTCAATGCTGGCACAAACAAACCTGACAAGCTAGCGTGATTCGTTGGCGTGAGCGACAGCTGTCTCCATGACGCTGAACGCTTCTACCAGCTGCTCGTCCGTGATCTCCAGAGAGACGAGCATGCGGATGCAGTTGCCATAAATGCCCGAACCGGCCACGAGGACGCCATTGTGTAAGCATTCCTTGATGATTTGACCGTTCAACTGCGTCGCGGGTTCGCGGATGGTGCGGTCCTTGACGAACTCGAGGGCCTGCATGGCTCCTATGCCTCGGACATCGCCGATGATCTCGTACTTGTCTTTCCAGGCGTCCCAGTGGCTGTGAATGAGCCTGCCAATGGCAATGGAGCGATCAAGCAGGTGTTCGTCCTCGATGATGTCGATGACTTCGGCGGCCGCGCGGCATGCAACAGGATTGCCGACATAGGTGCCACCAAGGCTGCTGCCGGGCAGCTTGTCCATGAGGTCTTTCCGGGCGATGACTGCTGACAGCGGCATGCCGGCTGCCAGGGATTTGGCTGAGCAGATGATGTCCGGGACCACGCTCCAGTTCTCGATGGAGAAGAACTTGCCGGTACGGCCGACGCCGGCCTGAATCTCGTCGACGACAAGCAAGATGCCGTACTTCTTCGAGACCTCTCGCAACATCTCAAGGAAACCATCGGAGGGGACGCGGAAGCCACCCTCACCCTGAACGGGCTCGACGACGATGCATGCAACCGTCGAAGGGTCGACATACGTTGTCAGGAGCTTCTCCCACTCCTCGATCCTGATGGACGGATGATAGGGGGTGACATACGGCATGCGATAGACGTCTGGCGCGAAAGGGCCAAAGCCACCTTTGTAGGGTTTCGCCTTGTGTGTCATGGTCATGGTGAGGAGCGTGCGTCCATGGAAGGCACGGTCAAACACGACGACGCCGGTCCGGCCGGTGACGTGGCGCGCGATCTTGACGGCGTTCTCGATGGCCTCCGCGCCATTGTTGAACAGGGCCACGGACTTCTCGAAGTCGCCAGGAGCGAGCTTGGCAAGCTTCTCGCAAACGGTGAGGTACGGCTCGTAGGGGATCGACGTGAAGTCCGTGTGCAGGAAGTGGTCCGCCTGGTCCTTGATGGCCGCGGTCACGCGAGGGTGCGAATGACCGACCGCCATGCAGCCCCAGCCGCCGGTAAGGTCGATAAAGGTGTTGCCGTCGACGTCGGTTACCAGTGCCCCATGTCCCTCAGCGATCCAGGCAGGCGACAGAGCGTCGCACATTGGTGCCGCGACGACCTTGGCCTCCCTCTTGGCAAGCTCGATGGATTTTGGTCCAGGGATTGCCGTCTTGAGCGATATGAATGTTCCCATGATAACCTCCCTATCTTTCTCGAGGAAGACGGCTTCATGCTTCGTCTTCTCGGGTACTCTCAGGATATGGAGATAGTGCCTGTTGTCAACGAAGTCCGTACTGAAACATGGTCCTGGTGCCAATTCTGAGCTTTGTGGCGCTCTCTCTGCCGTGCCTGTGCGTTGTCTGGTCCTTGGAAAGTCATGTTGTCAGTCTCCTGTTTCGGACTATTATTGGATAGTCTCGGGTGCGCATTCCATGCCTGTCGAGCTGCTCTGGATCATCAATGAGGAGGTCTGGCCATGCTGATACTGGGACACAGAGGGGAACCTCGACTGGCTCCCGAGAATACGGTGGCTTCGTTCGCTCTTGTTCGTGACGATCTGGACCACGGTATCGACGGTGCTGAATGCGATGTTCAGATGACGAAGGATGGAGAGCTGGTGGTCATCCATGATGAGAAGGTTGACAGGACCACGGATGGAAACGGCTGGGTCAAGGACTTTGCTCTGCAGGAGATCCGTAAGCTCGACGCCGGCGTCCGGTTTCCAGGACGGCTGCACCACGAGCCGATTCCTACCATGCGGGAGGTCTTTGAGGTCTTCGATGGAACGAGGGCGACCCTCAACGTCGAGCTCAAGAATTCTGAGGTCGCATATGAGGGGATGGAGGAAAGCTTGCTGGAACTGGCGAGCAGCTACTCGCTGAATGTCGTCTACTCTTCGTTCAATGTGCAGAGCATGGGGGTCATCCGGAAACTGGATGCCAAGGCGCGGACTGGGCTGCTGTACGCGCCATGGCTAATCAGGGTCCCAGACGTGGTTGCTGCGGCCCGTGAGCAGGGCGCCAACGCAATCCACCCCTACGTTCTCAACACGCTCGATGCGCTTGTCCGTGAAGTACACGAGGCTGGTCTGGCAATTGCGCCATGGACTGTCGACCTCAGCGTACTCGTGCGTCATTTCGCGGCCTCAAAGGTCGAGACTATTATCAGCAATGACCCGCGCATGGCGGCGGAGGCCATTG
>JAPLGH010000110.1 GCA_026390285.1 Caldisericota bacterium | reverse complement strand
GCTCTATACTCAGAAGCTGATTTACATTCATCCTTAATGTAGAGGGGTCAACATGGTGGACATGGATAAACACGTTGAAACAGACATCACAGGTGAAACGGATGGACTCTTTGAAGTGAAAAACCTGCTGGCGGCAGTCGAACAACCCGTTGTTCCGGCTGTCGACGTGGCAGAGGAAAAGACTCCAGAAGAAGTGGTCGCACCAGAGAAGACAGAAACCGAGACCGGGGAGGTCAAGGCTGGACGTGACGAGACCAATTCGTCGGAGCTCGAGGCAGCCCTTGTCGCGGACTTGTCGCCTAAGGCCGGATACGCGCCGCGCTTGCTTCGGCGTGGAGACGTCATCGACGTCTCCGTCGTCAAGCTCGAGCGTGACGGGGTCATGGTCAATGCCGGTGGAAAGGGAGACTACTATATCCCGCTCAACCGCCTGACTATGCGTACCGATGTAGCTGTTGGTGAGATTGCGCATGTTGGCGAAACGATGAAGGTGGCCGTCGTCAAGGAAGAGGACGAACAAGGCACGGCGGTCCTGTCCAAGCTGAAGGCTGATCAGGAAGAGGTCTGGACCGACGTCGAGAAGTACTTTGACGAACAGACGATCGTTACGGCGAAGGTCACCAAGGCCATCAAGGGTGGACTGCTTGTTGACATCGGAGTACCCTGCTTCCTTCCCCAATCACAGGTCGCCAGCGATTATCGCAACAACTTGCCATCACTGGTTGGCCAGGACATCCCCGTCAAGGTCACCGAGTTTGACAAGAAGCTCCGCCGGATTATCGCCTCGCATCGTGCAGCGATGCAGGTTATCCGCCAGAAGCAGAAGAAAGAGTTCTTCACCAAGATCCAGCCGGGAGATATCTATGAAGGTACCGTAAACGGTATCGCTGAGTTTGGTGCATTCGTGGACATTGGTTACGGGGTCGAGGGTCTGGTCCATCTCTCGGAGTTGACGTACGGTCGCCGCCGTCCTGTCGAGGAGATTGTCCAGAAGAAGGATAAGGTCAAGGTCAAGGTTCTGAAGGTCGATGAAGAGACGGGAAAGGTCTCCTTAAGCATCAAGCAGACGAAGCCACATCCCTGGGAGACTATCGAGGAAGACTACCCTGTCGGTATGATCCTTGAGGGCGCAGTGATTCGTATTCTGACCTTTGGAGCAATCATCGAGCTTTCAGAAGGGGTCACCGGCCTCCTGCACATCTCGCAGATTTCCAACGACAAGATTCGCAAGGTCGAAGATGTGCTGAACGTGGGAGATGTTGTCAAGGTTCGTGTGCTCGAGGTCCTGAAGGAAGAACGCAAGGTCAAACTGAGCATGAAGGGCGTGGAAGGCAACGACAGTTTGTTCGGACGTGAGCCAGGACAGAAGACTCCGTCGGTGGAGACTCGTTCGGGCACGGCCGTGGATGACAGCACTACTGTCAAGCCCGAGGTCGTCGAGATCGAAGTCGTAGATGCGCAAGCCCCCGTCGTTGAGAACGTCGAGACCGCTGCAGCTGAACCCCTGTCGACCGAAGTCCTCGAGACAGGGGCCACAGAGGTTGAAGAGGCTGAAGCCCCCGTCGTTGAGAACGTCGAGACCGCTGCAGCCCCTGTCGACCGAAGTCCTCGAGACAGGGGCCACAGAGGTTGAAGAGGCTGAAGCCCCCGTCGTTGAGAACGTCGAGACCGCTGCAGCTGAACCCCTGTCGACCGAAGAGATTGCCCACCACGAAGAGACAGAGGGGTCAGCAGAGGGTTAGCTGACGAATCGGGCCTGTTGGTGTGCTTCTCCAGAAGGCCACTTCCAGATACGTTTGTATTGACGGGGTTGCAGTACCGCGCAGAAATGTGTGGATGCTGCGCTCCGTCTCTTTTTTGGGTGTGAGAGGGTCAGAGGCCGCTGATGAGTGCTCTTGGAACTTGTGTGACTGCTGTGGCGGTTGTACCACGGTGGTCGTGCAATGAACTCTGAAAACAGGAGGATGCAGTTGTGGTAGCGTTTCTCTTTCCCGGGCAGGGTTCGCAATACGTGGGAATGGCGGGCAACATTGTCGACCCTGTTCTGACGCGCAGGTTGTTTGAACGGGCAAGCGACGTGCTCGGTCTTGACCTGTGGCATCTCGTCGATGCAGGTGACGAGGCGGAACTGACTCGTACTGAGAATACCCAGCCTGCCCTCTTTGCGACCGAGATGGCCTGGGTCGGAGCGCTGGCCGGCAGAGATATGGTTTGCGACGTTGCTGCCGGTCACAGCCTGGGGGAGTTCGGCGCGCTGTGCTGTGCTGGTGTTTTCACGTTCGACGATGGCATTCGACTCGTGCGGCGTCGCGGAGAAATCATGGCGAGAGCTGCATCCAATTCGCCGGGGACCATGGCCGCAGTCGTAGGACTGGACGAAAGGGATCTGCAGCTGGTCCTTGCGGAAGGGCATCGCTCCGGAATCGTGGAAGTTGCCAACTACAACGCGGTAGACCAGACGGTTGTATCCGGTGAGACAGCTGCTGTGGATCGCGTCATAGGAGCGGTGAAGGCTCTGGGCAGAGGGCGCGCGATCAGGCTTCGCGTGAGTGCCCCTTTTCATTCGTCTATCATGGCTGAGGGTGCTGCCGAGTTCAGGGAGGTCCTGCGTGATGTTGCGTTTGTGCGACCTCACTTTCCCGTCGTGAACAATGTGGCAGCATTGTCGGAAGTTGACCCTGAGGCGATCAGGGAGTCTCTTGTTGCCCAGTTCAGGAGCCCGGTACAGTGGGTGCGAACGATGAACGTGCTGCGGCGGATGGGAGTCGGCGAGTACTTGGAGGTCGGACCAAAGAATGTGCTGACTGCGCTCGCTCGCAAGGCCGTTCCGGGAGGAAACGTCAGGGCCATCGAGGAGGAGAAATGGCAATGACGCTGGAAGGAAAGACTGCCCTGGTCACGGGTGGGTCTCGAGGTATTGGCAAGGGCATTGCTCTTGAGCTTGCCTCAAGGGGAGCCAATGTCGTCATCGATTTTCACAAGAATCGCGTGGCGGCTGAGGAAGTCGTCGCAGCCGTGACCGCGATGGGCCGGCTGTGTGAGGCAGTCCAGGCAGACGTCGGGGACGCCACCCAGGCGGACAGCCTGGTTGCGCGAAGTATCATCGTGACCGGTTCGCTGGATATCGTGGTCAGCAATGCCGGTATTGCGCGAGACGCCTTGCTGGTCCGAATGACGGACGAGAAGTGGGACGACGTGCTGCGGACGAATCTTACTGGCGCATTCAATGTGACACGAGCAGCTGCGCGCCAAATGATGCGTCAAAGATTTGGGTGCATCGTGCTGATCTCCTCGATCGTTGGGCTGGGAGGGAATGCCGGGCAAGCCAACTACGCTGCGAGCAAGGCAGGCGTTATTGCTCTTGCGAAGACGGCGGCAAAGGAACTCGGGTCGCGCGGCGTCACTGTCAATGTTGTTGCCCCTGGATTTGTGGAGACGGACATGACGAGCTCGCTTGACAATGTGGTCGTATCCTCGTATCTTGCCAGTATTCCGCTCAGGCGGGCCGGAACGCCGGGCGACGTTGCCAAGGCTGTGGCATTCCTTGCAAGTGAAGAGGCTTCGTACATTACCGGCCAGGTACTCGGAGTTGACGGTGGATTGTCTCTCTGACGGCGCCTGGATATTCTTCTATCAGGAGGAGTCTAATGACCAAGGAAGAAATCCGCTCGAAGGTAGTTGAGATTGCCAAGGAAAAGCTGGGCATCGAGGAGTCTCGCATTACAGATGAAGCCCAGTATGTGAAGGATCTTGGTGCCGATTCTCTGGCATTGGTCGACATCACCATGGCTCTTGAAGATGCGTTTGGAACGTCTATCCCGGACGAAGACATAGAGAAGATCGCATCCGTGGGCCAGACAGTCGACTACGTGATGTCGCACATTGTCTGATACGACCGGGGACAGGGTTTCCGTGGAGCGTACCCGTGTCGTCATAACGGGGCTTGGAACTGTCTCGCCGATCGGGAACAACGTCCCTGCATTTGAAGCGGGACTTGCGGCTGGTGTCTCAGGCGTGGGACCGATCAGCCGGTTCGATGCGAGCAGCGTGAGTTGTCGTATCGCAGGCGAAGTGAAGGATTTCAACCCCGAGGACTACTTTGAAAAACGGGATGTTGGCCGTACTGACCGTGTCCAGCAACTGGCGCTTGCGGCTGCACAGGAAGCAATACTGGACTCGCGGCTGAATCTGGAGGCTGAGGACAGGGAACGCATAGCCGTCTACGTCACCAGCGGTATAGGTGGCGGCGCATCCTTTGAGGGAGAAGTACTGCAAGTCGCTATCAAGGGACCTTCGCGTATTTCCCCGTTTCTTGTGCCAAAGATGTTGATCGACTCGATTCCGAGCACCATAGCTCAGCGGTTCAAGCTCTATGGAGGGACCAATTCAGTCGTCAGCGCCTGCGCAAGTGGTACCCAGATGCTGGGGGAGGCGCTGGAGGCTATTCGGCGAGGCGACGCGGACGTCATCGTGACGGGGGCGTCCGATGCAGCAGTAACGGCGACTGGCATCGGAGCTTTTGCCAACATGCGCGCACTTTCTACGCAGAATGATGACCCTGCGCGAGCATCGCGGCCTTTCGACAAGGAACGCGATGGATTCGTGATGGGCGAAGGTGCAGGAATGCTGATCCTGGAACAGCTCGACCACGCGCTTGCCAGAGGGGCGCACATCTACGGCGAAATCCTGTCTCAGGCAGTTACATCAGATGCATACCATATGACGTTGCCTGATCCTGACGCCAAACAAATTGTACGGGCCATGCGTGTTGCCATTGAGCGTGCAGGGATCACGCCAGACGACATTGGTTACGTCAATGCTCACGGGACGTCAACCCCGGCGAACGACCGGACGGAGTCATTTGCTTTGCAGGTGTTGTTTGGAGGCCGAGCTCCCCTTGTTCCCGTGAGTTCCACCAAGTCAATGATCGGCCACCTGCTGGGGGCTGCTGGCGCCGTAGAGACTGTAGCCTGCATGCTGACCATCAAGAACAGACTGATCTACCCCACGATCAACTATGCCACCTTTGACTCTGAGTGCCCGCTGGACTATGTCCCGAACGTTGCGCGTCCCTCTGATGTCCGGTACATCCTCAAGAATTCATTCGGATTCGGTGGGCACAATGTCTCGATTGTGCTGGGGCGGTACGCAGACTAGCACATCCAGCCATCTGGTTGCTAAGAGAAGAAGCCCCTTCGGCAGTGCGCCGAAGGGGCTTCTCGATGCTGTATGAGGTTGCAGGCTACTCTTCGATAGTGATTGCGGCGACTGGGCAAGATTCGGCTGCTTCCTTGCAGCAGCCGGCAGCGCCACAATCGGCTCCCGGGATGACCTCAGCCTTTCCGGTCTCATCATTAAGTCTGAAAACGGCATCGCACAGGGCGACGCATGCGCCACACCCGATGCAAGCCTCCTGATCGATTGAAGCCTTCATGGTTCCTCCTTTGGCATAGATACTGTATTTCTATTCTACTGGTTAACGACGGGGTGTCAATTTGTCTGGGCTACTCTATGGTTCGCACCAGATCGGCAATAAACGGGACCGCTTCTGAGGCAGCGATGGCTTTCCTGTCCGTCTTGCTGCTGCGGAGAGTGACCTCGAAATTGCCAGTCTTGAGGAAGGAATTGCCGACAACA
>JAPLGH010000183.1 GCA_026390285.1 Caldisericota bacterium | reverse complement strand
GCGCTCCCTGCGTTCGGCCATGGTCCCGATGCTGAAGATGTCCATCGGTTCTTCGATGATGTTCCCCACTGTCATGCGTGGATTGAGCGACGCATAGGGGTCCTGAAAGATCATCTGCAGCTTGCTGCGAACCTTGCGCATGGCCTCGTGCGTCAGGGCGCACAGGTTTTCGTCACAGTAGGTAATGGTGCCCGCTGTCGGCGCATACAGACCGACGATGGTTCTGCCGACGGTCGTCTTGCCGCAGCCCGTCTCACCGACCAGTCCCACCGTTTCGCCCCGGCCGACCTCAAACGAAACATCGTCGACAGCCTTCAGACTGGCCATGTGTCGCGCAAACGGTCCGCCGACATTGATTGCAAAGTACTTCTTGAGATGCTCGACCTTGAGTATGGTATCCATCGCTATTCCACCTTCACAAATCCAGGGACTGCCGGCGCGGTCGGATGGTGCAGAAAACACCGAGCACGGTGCCCTTCTCCAACGGTGACGAGCTGCGGTTCCTGCTCGCGGCAGATGTTCATGGCGTACTTGCAGCGTGGAGCGAACTTGCAGCCAACGGGAGGCGCCAGTAGGTCCGGGGGGCTCCCTTCGATAGGGACCAGGCGCTCCCGGTCCTCGGCATCGAGGCGCGGGACGGACTTCATGAGCCCCACGGTGTACGGATGCCCGGGCTTTTCGTAGAGATCGTAAACGTCTGCTTCTTCAAGCACTCGTCCTGCATACATGACGACTACCTTGTCAGCCATGCCGGCCACGATGGAAAGGTCATGACTGATGATGATGATGCTGGATTTGAGTTTCGCTTTCAACTTCTTCATCAGTTCCAGGATCTGCGCCTGCACCGTAACATCCAGAGACGTTGTCGGTTCATCGGCAATGATCAGTTCCGGATCGCACGAAAGCGCCATGGCAATCATGACGCGCTGCCGCATGCCGCCCGAGTACTGGTGCGGATAGTCACGCATACGCTCTTCAGGGTTGGGGATGCCCACCAGGGCAAGCCTGTCGACAGCCCTCTTCCACGCCCCTTCGTTTGTCGCAAGGCCGTGCGCCACCATGGACTCCGTCATCTGCAGGCCAATGGTCAGCACCGGATTGAGAGAGACCATCGGATCCTGAAAGATCATACCGATATGACGGCCTCGCACTTTCATCATGGCGTCGGCCGGAAGACTCAGCAGATCAACCATCCCCTTGCTGGGACCGTCTTTCTCCATCCGGTCCGGCATTCCCAGCGCCGCACCATCGAACCACACATGCCCACCCTCAATCCGGCCTGGAGGGCTCGGGATGAGGCGCATGACGGACATCATCGTCACTGACTTGCCAGAACCGGACTCACCCACAATACCGACGACAGAGTCCTTTGGAATGGTCAGGGTCATGTCATCCACCGCATGGACAACACCGGCATAGGTGTGAAAATTGGTCGTAAGACCCTGGATGCGCATTAGAACATTGGTTTCATTCATTACGCACCCCCTACTGCCTCAGGCGTGGGTCCAGCGCATCGCGCAGGCCGTCGCCCAGGAAGTTGAACGCAAACATCGTCAGACTGATCGCGAGGGCTGGAAACAGCACAAGGTAGGGGAATGAACGGATGGCTTCGGTACCATCCGAGGCAAGAACGCCCCAGCTGGCCACCGGCGCGCTGACGCCCAGCCCTATGTAGCTGAGGAAAGCCTCAGTGAAGATCGCAGATGGAATCTCCAGCGTCACTGTGACAATAATGGGACCCATGGCATTGGGGATCAGGTGCCTGAAGAGGATACGGTTGTTTGGGGCGCCGATGGTCTTCGCGGCCAGCGCGAACTCACGCTCCTTGAGCGACAGAATCTCGCCTCGCACAATGCGCGCCATCGGCAGCCAGTAAGTGAGCCCGATGGCGATGAACACATTCACCAGGGGACTGACGCCTTTGTCTTTGAACAGCACCGTCAACAGGATGACGATGATCAGCGTCGGTATCCCGTACAGGATATCGACGATACGCATCATGATGTCGTCGACCCTCCCTCCAAAGTAGGCGGAAATCCCGCCATAGGTCACGCCGATGAGGAAGTTGAGAGCCGCGCACACGATGCCCACGGCAAGCGAGATGCGCGAACCGTACATGACACGCGTCAGCTGATCGCGTCCCAGTTGATCCGTTCCGAAGGGATGTCGCAACGTAGGTGACTGAAACGTATTCTCCAAGTCCTGCTCTTCATAGCTGTATGGCGAGACCATCGGTCCGACGACCGCGACGACGAGCAGGGCGACAATGATCCAGAATCCTACGACGGCCAGCTTGTTGCGGCGAATCCGGCGGATCGCGTCGCTCCAGTACGTCGTGGGCCGTCCAGTAAACTGTTGCAGCTCTTCAGAACTCTGGGGGGCTGGAAGGAATGACCCTGCACCTGGGGTAAGGCCTTCCTTGAATTGCCATGGTGTATTTGCGGCCATCACGACACCTTCCTTTCGACGTAGCGGATACGTGGATCGAGCCAGGCATACGTCAGGTCTACCAGGAAGTTCATGAACACCAGCAGAGCGCTGTAGAAGATGGTGACGCCGAGGATGGTCGTGTAATCGCGGTCATTGATGCTGGTGACGTAGTAACGGCCCAGACCCGGGATTGCAAAGATCTTCTCGACGACAAAACTTCCCGTGAACACTGCCGCGATAAGCGGCCCCAGCACCGTCACGACGGGGATGAGGATGTTGCGCAGCGCGTGCCGGAAGATGACGAGGCGCTCGGAGAGTCCTTTTGCCCGTGCCGTCGTGATGTACTCCTGGCGCAGGACCTCGAGCATGGACGAGCGCACAAGACGTGCGAGGAATGCTATCGGATACCCTGCCAGAGTAAAGGCGGGAAGGATGACCTGTTTGAAGGATCCCCAGCCAGCCGCAGGCACGACGTGGAGGCCCAGGGCAAAGATGAACATCAGCAATACTGCCATGATGAAGTTGGGGACGGACACGCCCAGGAGCGCCACGAACATCACGAGACTGTCCTGCCAGCCGTTCTGCTTGAGTGCGCCCCAGATGCCCAGAGGGATGCCGATGGCGACCGCGAGCAACACTGCCACGAGGCCTAATGCGGCTGAGACAGGAAACCCATCGTTGATGATGTTGTTGACGGTACGGTTCTTGTACTTGAAGCTGGGACCGAGGTCACCCCGGAGCAGGTTCTTCATGTAGTCGACATACTGCTTCCAGAGCGGGTCGTCCAAGTGATAGCGGGCCTCGAGGTTCTTGATGATCTCAGGTGGCAGCTTCTTCTCACGGGCGAAGGGCCCCGATGGAAGCAGGCGCATCATGAAGAAGGTGGCGGATGCGACAATGAGGACAACAAGAATCATCGAGAGCACACGTCGCAGAATGAACTTGAGCATAGGACCTCCAGAGATGCGACAGGGGGCGGCTCCCAAGCTTCGAGAGCAGAGCCGCCCCGCTTCTTTTCTTGTCTAGATCGTGTGTACCGCCGTCAAGAGGCTTCTGACATCTACCCCATGTAAGCGTTCTTCCAGTCAACAAATCCCAACGTCGACTGATAGAAGTTCTTGATGCCCTTGCTCAGGAGTACAGGGTTCGTGTAGTAGTAGATTGGAAGAATGGGCATGTCCGTCATGAGGATCTTCTCTGCGGCATGCAGTGCTGCCATGCGCGCCTTTGGATCCGTGGTCGCCTTGGCCTTGGCGATGAGAGCATCGTACGACTTGTTGCTCCAGCCGGTGTCGTTGTTTCCGCCACCTGTCACCCACATGTCCAGGAATGTGTTGGGGTCCATGTAGTCGCCGATCCAGCCAGCACGGGCAACACTGTAGTTGAGGTGCTGACGGTCATCCATGTAAACGCCCCACTCCTCACTCTTGAGGGTGCAGGTGATCCCAAGGTTCTTCTTCCACATCTGCTGGATCGCCTCGGCAATCGATTTGTGCGCGTTGGAGGTATTGTAGAGCAGTGTGAAGGCAGGGAAGCCCTTGCCGTTGGGATAACCGGCAGCAGCGAGTAGTGCCTTTGCGGTCGTGATGTCGTTGTCCTTGTAGAAGCTCTCCTGCGAAGCCTTGCGGAAATCACTGCCAGGAACCGCGTCTGCAATGCCGTACGGAACGTACGCCAGCGCAGGAACCTCCCCGCCCTGAGTGATAGCCTGAGTGATGCCTACGCGGTTGATCGCCAGGAGCAGAGCCTTGCGAACGCGGACATCATTGAACGGCTTCTTGGTGACATTGACCAGGTAGTAGTAGGTCCCAAGGTATGGAAGGATCTGTGCATCGCCTGAGGCGACCAGCTTGGGCAGCTCTGAGACAGGCACGTTGGCCGCAGCGTCCAGTTGACCGCTCTGGAACATCGCAAGCGCCGTCGACTCATCCTCCACCATGTAGTAGGTGATCTTCGTAAGCTTGACCTTGTCCTTGTCCCAATACGTGGGGTTCTTGACAAAAACCATCTTCTCGTTATGGGACCACTCTGTGAGCCTGAATGGTCCATTTGTCACATACGTCTTGACGTCAGAGGCCCACTTGTCATTCTTGCTGACCACGGCCTTGCAGACCGGCATCAGTGTGGGGAATGCTGTCAGGTTGAGGAAGTAGACCGTGGGAGACTGGAGATACACCTTGAGCGTCTTGGCATTCAGCGCCCGGACACCAATGTTCTTGCTTGGGTCGATCTCCTTCTTGAGATCAGGCACGGGGACGTCCTTGTCCCCTTCCTTCTTCGTAAGGGGATTGCCCTTGGCGTCAACAGCCTGGACATAGTACTTGCTGCCGACCTTGATGGACTTGTTGAACGCTTCACCACCATACACGTAATAGAGCTGATAGGCATATTCGGAAGCTATCTCCGGGCTGAGCGCACGCTTCCAGGCGTACTCGAAGTCATACGCAGTGACGGGCGTTCCGTTCGTCCAATACGCATCGCGAAGCGTGAACAGATATGTCTTTCGATCCGCGGAGATCGTCCAACTCTTTGCGATTGCGGGGTCGTAATAGCCGGATCGATCGCAGCAGGCTCCGTCCCCAGGTTGTACGTTACCTCCTGAGCAACTGCCTTCGCTGACGGTATGACAGAAACTCCACCGAAGAATGAGACCAGGAATACAACTATCAAGACAAGTGACAGTGCTTTCCTCATATAGTAGCCTCCCCTTTCCCAACAGGATTTGCCGCTTGCGCGACCACCCCCAATGGTACCAACTGATGGGAAAAATACAACGGCGCAGGACCCCTGTTCCTGGTCAACACGGCAACATGCAGAAGCGCCGGTCTTCGTGACCGGCGCTTCTTGACGCAATCGATGTGAGCTACTTGCCCTTCGCTGTTGAAACAGGCGCAGTAGCCACCGGAGAAGCGTCCTTGAAGAGCTCCTTGATGGTGCCGAGACTTCCCATGAGAGCACTGCTCTCGTATGGCAGAAACACCTTGTTGGAAGGGTTTGCGCTCATGGCTTCAAGCGTCTCCATATACTTCAGCGCCAAGACATCCTGGGAAGCACCGCCCTCGTGAATGCCCTGAAAATACGCAATGGTCGCTTGTTTGCGAGCGTTGGCGACCGTGATCAACGCCTGCGCCTCGCCCTCAGCACTGAGGATCCTCTGCTGCCGATTGCCCTCGGCACGAAGGATCGCAGCCTGCTTCTCACCCTCTGCCTTGTTGATCTCGGCTTCCTTCTGTCCCTCGGCTTCGAGAATGACGGCACGTTTGGTACGCTCCGCCTTCATCTGCCGCGTCATGGCCTCGAGGATCTCGGCCGGCGGGTTTACCGACTTGATTTCCGCACGTGTGACCTTGACACCCCATGGGTCTGTAGCAACATCGACGATCTGGGTCAGCTCGTTGTTGACGTTCTCGCGCGAGACCAGCAACTCATCAAGGTTCAGACTGCCCGAAATGTTGCGAATAGACGTCATGGTAAGCTTCAGGATGGCTTCGTTGAGATTGCGTACCTCGTAGACCGACTTCACGGGGTCTGTAAGATAGTAGTACAGGACGATGTCGATGCTCGTGGGGACGTTGTCTTTTGTAATGACGGCCTGGGGTGGATAGTCCCACGCCTGTTCGCGCAAGTCGACGACCGCTCTCACGCTATCAAGGATGGGGATCAGGAAATGCAGGCCAGGCTTCAGCTCACGGCTGAATTTCCCGAGGCGCTCGACGATGACTGCAGTACTCTGGCGAACAACCAGGATGTACCGCAACGCAAAAATCACGACAACAACAATCCCGACGACCCACCAGACAATGGACCAGTTGAACGTAAATGGCATGAGTACCTCCTATTCCTTTCTCACAGTCAAAGTGACACCCTCGATCGACACGACGACGACCTTGTCGCCAACGGCGGCCGCAGCCGCATCGTCATTGAGTATGGCTCTCCACGTCGTGCCCTTGAGCGCCACGCGTCCCGCGCCGCCAGCTTCGATAGCCATGACGACGCTGGCCGTCTTGCCTATCATCTCTTCAGTATTCGTTCGCATCTTGGAACCACCCCTCAACAAACGCGAATTGATGTAGCGCCCAACGAGTGCCATGAGCGCAAACGATACCAGGAAGAACACAAGGAACTGCACTGACATGTTGAACCCGGCCCACGAGAACAAAAGCGCCGCAACGGCCCCGCCCGAGAACCATACGAGCAGGTAGTACGGAAGGAAGGCGTCTACCACGGCACAGACGACTGCCATCGTTATCCAGAAACCAACCATGAACACCTCCCAGCAAGAGAAACCCTTTCATAGCTCTGTACCACCGTCATTTTAGTATCATGCACGTGCAGGTCAATAGGTGAGCGAGAAAATCAAACGAGCGGAGCCGCCGCGCACGCTACACTTTCTTCAGCTGGGCATACTGCGCTGCAAGCTTCTTGATACCAACCTTCTTGAAATCGATGACGACGAACTGGTCATTACCGTCGTAGAATACCTCGAGCACTTTGCCCTCGCCGAAGATGTTGTGCATGACCCTGTCGCCGTCGATCAGCTCCGGTCGCTCGTGAGACGACACTCCGGCAACTTTCTCCCTGGCTAGTTCCATCTCCTTGATGAAACGGGACGGCTCCTGAAATCCTGAGCCGTAATAGCTGGTGCGCTGCGTGCAGTACGTTATCGAGAGTTCCTTGCGCGCGCGTGTGCATGCGACATAGAACAGCCGCCGCTCTTCCTCGATATCGGCACTGCTGTCGAGCGCACGACGATGGGGAAAGACTCCTTCTTCAGCACCGACGACGAACACCTCACCGAACTCGAGACCCTTGGCCGAGTGCGCGGTAATGAGCAAGACTCCTCTTCCCAATCCCTGGTTCATGCTGTCCTGATCCTGTATGAGCGCCACCTGCGACAAGTAGGCCCCCAGCGAACGGTCCTCGCTCATTCGGTCGAACTCATCGACCGTGCGCATGAACTCCCCGAGGTTCTCACGTCTCGACTGCAATTCGAAGTCGCCTTCGTCGCCCTTGTCGTTATACTGTTCCAGAAGTCCCGACGAGGCAAACACCAGGTTGGCCGCACTGATCGCCGACTCGTTCGCCGCGCCGACGTGCACGATGAGGTCCACAAACGCCTCGAGCTTGTCCCTGGTCTTCCCGCTCTTTGCCTGGCCTATCCACTCAGGCAATGCCGTGAACCACGACGTCCCATGCTCAGCCGCCAGACTCTTCAGCTCGGACAGGCTCTTGTCGCCGAACCCCCGCGAAGGCCGGCTCACAGCCCGCTCGAACGCGATATTATTGCTGCGGTTGAGACCAAGCTGGAGATACGCGAGAACATCCTTCACTTCCTGCCGTTCGTAGAACTTCAACCCACCGACAATCTGATACGGGATATTCGACGCGAGCAGCGCTTCCTCGATCACACGAGACTGGCTGTTCATCCTGTAGATGACTGCCATGTCTCGAGGATCCGCCCCGCCCCGGACCAGGACATCGATGCTCGAGGCCACAAAACCAGCTTCTTCCTCCGGGGTCAGTGCTTCAAACAGGCGAACGGGGGTACCTGTTCCGTTGTTCGTCCAGAGCTTCTTTGCAAAACGCGTTCGGTTGCGCGCCACCAGAGAGTTCGCCGCGTCGAGGATGGACTGGGTCGACCGGTAGTTCTGCTCGAGCTTGACGACCATTGCGCCCGGATAGTCCTTCTCGAACCCAAGAATGAGTTTGCTGTTGGCACCACGGAACGCATAGATGCTCTGGTCGTCATCACCGACAACCGTGACATTGCCATGTATCGTCGACAGCCGTTTGACCAGTTCGTACTGCATCTTGTTCACATCTTGGTACTCGTCCACCAGGACATGCTCAAACTTGGCGCTATAGCGCTCTTCAACCTCCGGGCACTTGTCGAACAACCGGATGACCAGCGCGATGAGATCGTCGAAGTCCAGGAGATTCCCTTGCTCGAGACGCTTCTGATAGAGCTTGTATACAGTCGCAGTCGCCTTCTCGATGTAGCTGTAGCCATAATCAGAGAGCTCTTCGGGGCCAACAAGGTTCGACTTAGCGTCGGAGATGCGATAGACGATCTTCTGTGGCTCGTAGGTCTTCGGGTCCATGTTCAATTCCTTGAGGACCTGTCTGACGAGACGTATACGATCATCCTCGTCGATGATGGTGAATTTGCCCGTATAGCCTAGTTCAAGCTTCTCAATCTGCTCCCGCAGGATGCGCCCACACAGGGAGTGAAACGTGCCGATCCAGAGCCCCTTGCGGGACAGGTCCGTCCCGATGAGTGCGTCGACGCGCGAACGCATCTCGCCTGCCGCCTTGTTGGTGAATGTGACGGCCATGATGTGCGATGGAGCAATGCCACGTTTGGCGATGAGATAAGCAAGCTTGTAGGTGATGACCCTGGTCTTGCCTGACCCTGCTCCGGCTAGCACAAGACAGGGACCCTTGCATTCCTCAACAGCCTTGAGCTGCTGTGGATTGAGGTCTCCCTCGAAGTCCAGGGACATCAGACGGCTCCACCGAGGGTTATCGTCAGAAGCACCAGAACACTGAGCCCGATCAGCGTCGGCAGGAGGTAGAGAGCAAGTGCCTTCGCGGTGCTCTTGTCATAGAAGAACCGGACTGCCAGAACCCCCATGATGAGCACGTACAGGATAGCTCCATAGGCTAAGATATCGAGAACGGCACTATTTGCCACACCGGCCATCAATATGCCGAGCACGCGCAAGGCCGCTCCCACCAACCCTGAAAAGCTCAGGGCAACATACAAGGATGGAGCCGCGGTGCGCTTCCATACCAGTTGCGCCACGGCATCGATAACGACCACCGACAGCATCACGAGAAAGAAGGGCTCGGTAACAAACGCCCAGAACGTCCCAGGAGCCTGTTGCGCCAGTGTAATGGCATCCGTCATCTGACTCGCGAGACCAACGGACTTCAGCAGGCCGACAACATCCATGAGGCGAAAGCTCAACGCATCGATGATGCCTGTCAGCAGCAAGGCAATCAGGGCCGCGAGTATCGACGGATGCTCACGAATCCGGCGCATTCCCTCGGCGGGGCGTCTCACAAACAGGAACAGCAGATCGATGAAATATCCCACGTCTATCTCCTTTTCATGTGCAGCACCCACCAAGAGCACAGTCGGCAGACAACTACGTGCCTGTCACGGAGCGCGTCTTTCAGTATACCGAGGAACCGACCCCATCCAACGGAGACCACCACTGTCGGCCATCACACCTTGTTGACGCACGGAAAGCGAGGTTCATACTAAAGAGAAACGAGCAGGCGCATCGGAGGTGCCCCGTGCTGTTCGACACAGTTTTCGTCATATCAGTGGCGATCATCATCGCCCGCAACCTGTTCAGCAAGCAAGGCAAGATAGGCATATCTCTGCTGGCAATCGGCCTTTCTGCACTTCTGACGGCCTCGCTGACGCCGTACTACGTGAGTTTCATCAAGCTCCCGAATCAGGGCCTCGTTACCATCGCCTACTACATTGTGACCTACCTGCTGTTGTATGTTCTGATCGCCGTTCCCGCCATTATTCTCTCATCGACCGTCAAGATCGCCATCACAGGACTTCTATTGGGCCTTGTAACTCACCTTCTGCCCATTGCGCTCTCAGCCACTCTTCTGGACAAGAGCCGCGTTTACCCACTGATGACCCCCCTGTTTGCCAAACTCCCGCCGATCGATGTCCAGGCGCTGGGAAGCTGGTTCCGCAATCTACTGCCTGGAAACCACTAGAGACGTTCGAGAGCCTCGACGCTACACCTTGTCGCGTATTCCAGGCTCCACGTGAACGATAACCTCGTCGACGGTTGGAATGGATGCCTTGATACACTGTTCGACCTGCTCGGCAAGCTCGTGCCCTGACTCGACGGAGATGGTCGGCAGAACGTCGAGATGAAGATCGACGGCGAGATCGCTGCCCTCGAAGCGCGTGCGGATGCTGTGAGCATCCTGGACCCCCGGGATCGACTCCGCTAGAGCCTTGATGTTCTCTACTACGCCCTGATCAGCGCTTCGACCGATGAGGATGTTGATGTTGGGCAGGAGGATGCGCAGGGCGAACCTGATGATCAACACTGCAACGACCACCGTGATGATGGGGTCGAGCACCGTCCACCGCTGACCCCCGACGATGGCTACGGAAATGCCCACAAACGTGCCAAACGACGACATCGCATCGGAACGGTTTTCCCAGGCATTCGCCACAATGCCCTGATTGTTCAGCCTCTTTCCCCATCGGAGGTTATAGTGATACAGATACTCCTTGCATATTGCAGTGACAAGAGCGCCGGCCATGGCAATCCAGCTGATTTCATACCTCAGCCCGTGGTTGACGACCTGGTCGATCCGAATGATCCCCGATCGGACGAAACTGGCCCCGACCCCAAGCAATATCAGCCCAAAAGCTGCGGCCATGAGGGTCTCGACGCGCTTGTGTCCGTATTGATGGTCTGCGTCCGGCGGTTTGGCGGCAATACGAAGGCTGACGAGGAGGAGGATATCGGTCACAAAATCCGACGCCGAATGTACTCCATCTGCCAGGACAGCCTGACTGTGTCCGAAGTAACCTGCCAGAACCTTCAGGAGCGACAGACCCAGATTCGCCCCTGCCACCTTCCACGTTGTCCTCGTCCCTGTCCGGGCACGCTCTGCATCACTCAGCACTCCCATTGTCATGTACTCCTCCCGCATCATATCGGTGTGGAGGTCCCGCGGCAATGCCGCTGCAGTGACTGCCCGACGTTCCTCGTCTGATCCTCTCTAACATGCATCCTCGCTTGGATACACGCTCGAAGTATATGTTCGTGGATGCCTGTGTCAATGACAAAGCGCTGTACTGCCTGCGTGCAACGGGAGCTTGGGTTGTTATACCCTCCGTCCTCTTTGATGACACCGAAGCTGACTTACGGTACATCGTTGACAACTACCCCGGCGCCCGCTACGCTATGTTCATGGATATGCGCGTTGTGGGAGACAAGCCACCAGAACCGTCGCCCCGGGGAGGAACGATGGATGACAAGTTTGCACGAGAGGGTCTGACCTTCGATGATGTCCTGCTGATCCCCGGAAAATCGGACGTCCTTCCACACGACGTCGATCTTGGGACACAGCTTACCCGGTCGATCCACCTGAACATCCCGATCGTCAGCGCGGCAATGGACACCGTCACCGAATCCATGATGGCTGTGGCATTGGCACTGGAAGGCGGCATTGGTTTCATCCACAAGAACATGTCCATGGAACGTCAGGCAGCAGAAGTCGCCACGGTCAAGTCGATCCGCATCCACACACCTTCCACCATAGCTCACCTCGATCCGCGGCAGACTGTCGTCGAAGCGCACGATCTGCTGGAGCGGTTCAATGTTTTTGTGTTGCCACTCATGGACGGGCGTCGCTTGGTCGGTCTCGTCACTCCGTCAGACCTTGCTTTTGAAGAGCCATCCACTCTCCTCTCACAGCTGCTCCACGCGAACTCGAAGGTCACAATTCCGCCGGATATGGATGCGCCTGGCCTGTCCAGACATCTCGCAAAGTGGGGAATACGGGAACTTGCTCTGGCTGATGCAGATGGACAATTGGCTGGTTTTGCGACAATTGACGAGATGA
The DNA here is from genome assembly GCA_026390285.1 of Caldisericota bacterium. Classification (GTDB taxonomy): domain Bacteria; phylum Caldisericota; class Caldisericia; order Cryosericales; family Cryosericaceae; genus Cryosericum. The sequence goes on along the minus strand of JAPLGH010000183.1, from coordinate 7,950 downwards.
CGCGAACGCTGGCATCTCCCGAAGCTGTGACAGATGATCGGGGCAGACTCGTTGTAGGAGCTGCCGTCGGTGTGGCAACCGACCTGCTCGCACGAGCCCGATCGCTCGTCGAAGCAGGGGCCGACATACTTGTTCTGGACAGCGCTCATGGCCATTCTCTTGGCATCGTCAGAGCCGTAGCGCTCCTCAAGCAGGCATTTCCCGTCGTCCCCATTTTGGCGGGCAACGTGGCGACACCGGAAGCGGTCCGCGACCTGGTCATCGCCGGAGCCGATGCGGTGAAGGTCGGCATAGGTCCGGGCTCGATCTGTACGACCCGTATCATAGCGGGAGTCGGCATGCCCCAGATAACAGCCATCTATGAATGCGCCCAGGAGGGTCAGCGCCACGACATTCCTATTGTTGCAGACGGGGGCATCCGCTACTCGGGTGACATTACAAAGGCTCTGGCGGCTGGAGGAAACACGGTTATGCTTGGCGGCCTTCTCGCCGCCACAGTCGAAAGCCCTGGCGACATCGTCACGGAAGGAAACAAACAGTACAAGACCTATCGTGGCATGGGATCGCTTGGCGCAATGGAGCAGGGAAGCAGCGACCGATACTTTCAGGACACCCGGTTCAAGCTGGTGCCTGAGGGTATCGAGGGTCGCGTTCCTCTGAGGGGGCCGGTGCACGACGTGCTGTATCAGCTTCTGGGCGGCCTGCGAGCGGGCATGGGCTATTGCGGCACACCAACAATCGACCTTCTGCGAAGTGAGTCCCGCTTTGTCCGAATCACAGGGGCAGGGCTGCGCGAGTCTCATCCCCATGACGTCGAGATGACGAGCGAAAGCCCCAACTACCGTCCAGAATGACCTCCACAGGAAAGCACGAGCTTGTTCTTATCCTGGACTTCGGCGGTCAGTATACACAGCTCATCGCGCGTCGAGTCCGCGAACTGCACGTTTTTTGCGAGATCACTCCGTTTGACACACCCCTCGAGACGCTTGCTGCGAGAAGCCCGAAGGCGATTATTCTCTCGGGTGGCCCCGCCAGTGTGTACGCCGCCTCAGCCCCTGTCTGCGATGCTGACGTTCTCGAAGCAGGGATACCACTCCTTGGTATCTGCTACGGAGCCCAGTTGATGGCCAAGCTGCTTGGCGGATCCGTGGAACACGCTCCGTCAGGAGAGTATGGGAAGACAATTGTCCGACTGGACGAGTCCTCTTCCCTGTTTCGTGGCCTTCCGGCCGAGACGTCCTGCTGGATGAGCCACACCGACCGCATCGGGGCCATCCCCCCGGGCTTCCGGCCCATCGCCTGCACCCTGGCATGTCCGGTTGCTGCCATGGAGAATCCAGACCGACGACAATTCGGCATACAGTTTCACCCCGAGGTAGTCCACACTCCCGTCGGCCGCGACATTCTGCGGCACTTCCTTTTCGAGGCGGCAGGATGCTCAGGTGACTGGACAATGTCGGGTTTCGTGGCCGATGCCATCCAGGACATCCGTTTGCGAATAGGCGATGAGCGCGCGCTCTGCGCGCTTTCGGGAGGAGTAGACAGTTCGGTCGCGACGACACTGGTGCATCGAGCCATCGGTGGTCACCTCACCTGCGTGTTTGTGGATACCGGGCTGCTCAGGACGGGCGAGGGTGACCGTGTCGAATCACTGTTCCATCGCCGCTTTGATATGCCTCTTGTGCGTATTGATGCCTCAGCACGGTTCTTCGCGTCGCTGAAAGGTGTCACGGAGCCCGAGAAGAAACGGAAAGCGATAGGCGCCGCCTTCATCGACTGCTCGTCCAGGGGACACTGTACCCGGACGTCATCGAATCCGGGAACTCAGTCGCCAGCACCATCAAGAGTCACCACAACGTTGGCGGCCTGCCTGCAGATCTCTCATTCTCGCTCATCGAACCGCTCCGCCTCCTGTTCAAGGATGAAGTGCGCGACCTTGGCCGCGCTCTGGGACTACCGGAAGAACTTGTGGACAGACAACCGTTCCCTGGTCCTGGCCTGGGCGTCCGCATCCTTGGAGAGGTGACACCTGAGAACGTTGATATCCTGCAGCGCGCGGACGCAGTCTTAGAACGGGTGATGAGAGCATCGGGATGGTATACGAGAGTGTGGCAGTCCTTCGCTGTCCTCCCCAACATCCGTACTGTCGGCGTCAAGGGTGACGAACGAACGTACGTTCATACAATTGCGCTTCGTATCGTCGAGAGCAGCGACGGCATGACCGCCGACTGGGTACGGCTTCCCGCGGACGTGCTCGAGGAGATATCTCACGCAATTACCAGTGAACTGCCTGAAGTCAATCGCGTCGTCTATGACATCACATCGAAACCCCCCTCCACCATCGAGTGGGAGTAGAGCCGCGGGCAAGAGTCGAATCACAATCTGCTTGACAGCTTTCTCGCCTTCTCAGATGTCGGGATACCCTGTTATCCTCTGAATCTCCCGGTACAGCGGTTGTAGCGAAGGATAGATGCGCTTGTAGACGCGCGTGTAGAGCTCATGGTAGATGTGGGACGCCTCCGGACGTGGAAGAAAGGTACTGTCCCAGTGAACCATTTTCTCTACTGCCTCTTCATGAGTAGCATAGACACCAATCCCTACGAAACCGTTGATAGCAGCGCCCAAGCCTGATGTCTCATAGGTCTCGCTTCGCACTACCGGTCGGTCGAACAAGTCGGCGGTGATCTGGCAGATAGCGTCACTCTGAGAACCGCCTCCTGACACCATGACCCGGTTCACCTTGTGCCCACTCTTCCGCTCAATGCGTTCGACCCCCTCCAGCAGCGCATAGCCTATGCCTTCGATGATAGCACGATAGATGTGCGGTCTCGTGTGTACATCGCCAAACCCGATCATCGACCCTTTCGCCTCGGGCATCTTCAGACCGGGGCCCCAGTACGGCTGGAGCATCAAACCCTGTGCTCCTGGAGGCACATCGTTCAGATGCTCATTCAGCACGACCTCCGGAGGAACGCCGCGCTGTTCCGCCTCCACGGCTTCGCGAGCCGCGAATTCCTTCTTGAACCAAGATACCATCCAGTAGCCGCGAAAGATCTCGACCTCGGGATTGAAGCTTCCCTTGATACTGGCCGGGTAGGGAGGCATGAACGGGATGGGTTCGAAATATCTCCGTGACGTCGTCTGGGCCGTTGCGGTTGTCCCAAAGCTCAGGCTGACACTCGTCTCGTCGACACAGCCGACGCCAAGCGTCTCACACCCCTTGTCGGATCCGGCAGCAATGACCGGTGTTCCCTCGGGAATACCGGTTTCACGTGCCGCTTCGACAGTAATGATGCCCATGCGCTCACTCGCGTCCATGAGCGCGGGCATCTGATCCCGTCGCGCGCTACACATGTGCCACCGCCAGCTGTTGTCACTCCTGGGCCAGCTGCGCGTGTGATAGTCAAACGGGTTGTGACCTATCTGTGAGGCCACCGAGTCAACGTACAGTCCCGTCAGTCGAAAGCAGAAGAACCCCGACAACAGCAGCCACTTGCTGGTCCGGGCCCACAGCTCAGGTTCGTTCTCCACCATCCAGTTGTCCTTGCCTTTGCGTCTGGTAATCTCGACCGCCTTGGTCATCCCTGTAATCCTGAACTGTAGGCGGTCCACGAGAGGCATCGGTTCGTCACAGCGAGCCATGCGCTGGTCCAACCAGACAATGGCGGGGCGGACAGGGATTCCATCGGCATCGAGTGGTACGACCGTATCGCGCTGCGTAGTCACCGCAACCGCTCCAATACGCCCCCACGCTTCGGGGGATTCTTCCTTCAGCGCCTGCAAGGCTTTACAGGCATCTCGCCAGTAATCCTCAGCACGATGCTCGGCATACCCCGGCACCGGCGAAAAGTACGGCTCAAAGTCTACCTTATGCTTGGCTACCAGGTGACCACAGTCGTCAAACAGCAGGCCTCGAACACTCTGTGTGCCACAATCAATCGCCAGAACGTATCGGTCTCCCATTTCACTCCTCCCCTTCAACCGGGCTCGCCAGACCTATCGTCGCAACAGCTCCGGTATCAGTGTCGGCAACACTCTCCGTGAGAGTATCACCCGTCCATGCCTCGGGTCAAACCGCCGGGCGCCCACTCTCGATCACGCATACCGCGACAGAACCTCGGCCACCGGTGGAATGAAGTCCTTCTTGCGAGAGAGCACTCCATCCAGGACAGCATGTCCATCTTCCATGCGCACGCCGAATGCCTCCTCGAACGCGTCGGCAGGCCCGGCGACGATCAGATATGACCGCCTGCTCAGGGGGTCCGTGGCTAGAAATGCCACCATGGCGAGCCCCATGCGTGCTCGCACATCCCGCATCGCCTGCTTGAACTCCGGCTCCCGTTCGCGGATGCGGTCGAATGAGAACACGACAGCTTGAGAGACGCCGATGCGTGTGTCGAAGAGGTCGAATTCCTTGAAGTCCCGCATCAGGACTTCCATGGCGGAAAGACCCTTGAACATCACGGAACCGTTCTGGAGCAACTCGAGGCCATATACTTCCGCGTCGATGCCAATCGTCGCCGCCAGGCGTCGCACAGTGCGGACATCCTTTGGCGTGGTTGTCGAGAGGTTCAGGTTCATGGTGTCCGAGAGAATGCCTGACATCAGGATACCCGCTACCGTCTTGGGCAGGAACACGCCATTCTCGGTACACAGTTCGGCGACGATCGTACACGTGCTCCCTACCGGCTCGTTGTGAAAGTAGATGGGGCGGAAGGTGGAGATGTCTCCGACACGATGATGATCGATAATCTCGAGGATATCGGCTTCCTCCACGCCGTCAACAGCCTGCAGCGTCTCATTGTGGTCCACAAGGATAACCTTCTTGCGTGCAAACCGGATGAGGTCGGAACGCGTCACGATGTTCACTGGATGATGCTGGGCATCAAGGACCACGGCACAGCGGGCAGACGAGTCGAGAACGGCCTTCTTCGCTCTCTCCAGTGTATCTGTCATACCAAGCAGGGGCACGGTACCTTCCATGAATGCAGATACCGGGATCGCCGACCAGAGAGTGCGCAACGCCTGTGTCACCGTCATGTCTGTCTCAAGAACGAGGTTCAGGTGGGCCGGCCACTGTGTCTGTGTTTTGTTCGGAGCGGCTCTGCCCGTGACAATCAGCGTCGAAGCGGCCGAGCATGCTGCCAAGACATCCTTGGGGGGTACCCCGTCAGAGATGATGATCGCAACATCCTCAGCCCCTGGCGCAAGACGCTCCACCGAGCCAATCACAACAAGCAGTCGTCCCCTGAGGTCTGTGGATTCCTGAGTATGAACAACAACCCTTGCAGAGAGCTGCCGTACCAGCGTGTCAAGTTCCACAGCATACGGGAGAACGTCGGCATGCTCAAGCTGGTCGGCGTAGGCGGTGGCGATGTCGACGGCGTCTACAACGCCTCGTACAACCAGTGCATCGTCGACCACCGGGAGTGAATGGATATGATTCTCCTTCATGAGAATGGCAGCCTTCCCGACACGAGTCGAGGGAGCAACCATCACAAGGCGCTTCCGCGGGATGTCCTGAACCTGTGGCATCAACGATCTCAACAGCGGCGGCACGCGAAACCCGAAGCGCTCCAGGACAAAGCGGGTTTCATCGTTCAGTTCTCCTGCCCGAACGGCGACGTAGACGCGGGAGGGGTCCGTGCGATTCTTGTAGAACGCGTAGCCAAGGGCGGAGCAGATGGAATCCGTGTCCGGACTCTTGTGCCCGGTGACAATGACTTTCTGTCGCATGTCAGGTACTCCTTTCGCCCTCGACGACCTGAACCGTTCCGCGCCCAGGAAGTGTCTGCACGTCCCCCGTAGGCTGAGCTGTGCGCTCTGAGCGCAGAGCCAGGTTCGTCCTGAAGAGCGTCGTCCACTCGAACTTGTATGGCTCCTCGCCTCGCATGAAATCCAGTTCGCGACAACCTTCGCGAAACGACTGCTCTGCAAGCTTCACCAGTGCAATGCGCCCCAGCGAATACGCTGTAAGTGCCGGGTCATATTGGGTGTTCCATGTGTAGACTATCCCCTGCCAATGGTAGGCGAGCATGAATGCCAGGAGAGCGTTGCCACTCCGCACCTCCGTCACGCGCAACTGGTTTCGCCGGCCCATGAGCGGAAGCACTTCACGAAGGAACTCCTGGTCTGGATGGTTGAGAAACGGACTCCGATGGCCGTCGACCGATCGACGCTTGTCTGAAAGAGCGACAACCTCGTTCACAAATACGCCGTCAACTTCTCTGCGATCGACGTAGCAGAGTTCCTGCCCTTTTCCTGGACAACTGTTCAGTTTGTTCCATCTGTTCGACTTGTTCCGCACTTCGTGCCGGAACCCCTTACCCATGGCAGCGTAGAATGCTTCCCAGCTGCCCTCGATTGGCAGGTACGGGCATCGCACAGTCGTTTGCCACACTGCAGGGGTGCCGCCCACTTGGCGGAGCCTATCCAGGAGCCCTCTGCTTGGCGACTCCGAAGGGATCTCCTCCAGATCGACCCCGTTCCACAGCTGACGGTACGCAAGAACCGTGGCGACGAGCTCCTCCATGATGTCCAGACGATCTCGAGGAACAATGAAGTCAGCGTAGTCTGAGAGCCCTTGTCCCAGGAAATGCAGGTCCCTGGATTCCGTGGCCCCGTTGCCGACATACAGCGGGGCAAGACCTGCCGGCATGCCATGCTCGTATGCCACGAGCAGCAGAAGGTGTCTATCTGCACTGAAGTACCGCCACCATGTGAACAGCCATTCGAATGTGGAATGGCACGTATTGGAAGAACTCTGCACAACTATCGGGTTCCAGAAGGGCTCCAGTTGCGCAAACGCAGCGACGTCTTCGATGAGTCTCGTTTCCACGGAAGTCCTTCCTCCCAATCCTGACATATCGTCCTCAAAGCGACGGTCGAGCTAACACCAGATACGGTGCGGGTTCACAGTTGCGAGGGTAGACTCGCGCCCGCGCTTGTGTACAGTATATGCGAGAATCATCCTCACCACACCACCTGCAAAGGAGAATACCTGTGTTCGACCTCTATTTGTTCGACCTGGATGGAACGCTTGTCGATACGCGCCGTGACATTGCGGAAGCGGTCAACCATGTCCTTCAGCTGCACGCCCGGCCTGTTGCCGAGCTCGCAACCGTCATCTCGTGGGTGGGAGACGGCGTGGATGACATAATGAAACGAGCCTTCAAGACCGACGAAGAGCAGTTCGTCGATGAGCTGGTGAACGAATTCCACTCCTCCTACATGGACCATTGTACCGACTTCTCGCACATCTATGAAGGCTGTGCGGAGACACTCACTTCGCTCCAGGAACGAGGAGCCCACTTGTCAGTGCTGACGAACAAACCTCAGGACCTCTCGCTGGAGATCTTGCGGCGCCTCGGGATCCTTCAGTACTTCGACCGCGTCGTCGGCCCCAATGACGCCAACCTGCGGAAACCAAATCCGTCCAATCTCCTGTCGCTGATACGAGACATTGGCACCAGCAAGGATCGAACGCTCATGGTCGGCGACTCGCGGAATGACATCCTTGTAGCTCGCAACGCCGGCGTCGCCTCGTGCGGATGTACATTCGGCTATATCGGGCGCGACGCGCTGCTCGAACTGAAGCCCACGTACGTTGTCGACTCCCTGCCCCAGGTTCTGGTGCTTACAGGCCTGGGAAGTTGAAGCCTGCGCCTGCCAAACTACAATAGTCCCAGCAGTTCCGAAACGCGTCACGCCGTGCTCCGGGGTTTCTACTACAATGAGCGCCCGCACGCGGGCGGGAGGAATACCATCATGCATCATGAAGACATAGCAGTACTCCACGTCAGGGTCATGGCATCGCTAGGGGGGTGCTGGAAACCGACAGGTGACGCCCTGTACCTGCGAAATGGAATCATCGAACGTATCGGCAGCGCTGCCGATGTCCAGGCAATGGCCTCCAGCAGGAACGCTCGAGTGCTCGATTTTTCCGGTACG
>JAPLGH010000121.1 GCA_026390285.1 Caldisericota bacterium | reverse complement strand
TCATGATCGGACCTTCCAGTTCACACACGGCAGGCGCTGCCAAGATCGGTTACTTGGCACAGCGTGTCTACAGCAAGCCCGTCAGTCGAGCGCGCATCACACTCTACAATTCGTTTGCGGAGACCGGTCAGGGAGGTTTGATATGAAACAGATGGTGCTTGTCGTCGAGGAACAGCGTGAGCTCTTCAAGCCAGTCTTGGAGGCTGGTGGGTGGTGAAAGCGCAGACGACGCTCGGGCAGCAACACCACCTGACTGGTCCCGCACACGAACGCTCGGACATTGAGCGTGGGTATCCCATCGCCGTGGCCAGCGCCGTCATCCTTTCAACGACCGCCATCTTCATCCGCTACCTCACACAGACCTACAACATGCCGGCGCTCGTTCTGGCATTCTGGAGGGACTTCTTCGTGGCGCTCACGATGCTGATTGCACTCGCCATCGTACGCCCTCACCTGCTGCGCATAGAGCGGCGTCACGTGGGCTACCTGGTTGCCTACGGCGTCATATTGACGATGTTCAACTCCTTCTGGACGCTGTCCGTTTCGCTCAACGGAGCAGCCGTGTCGACTGTTCTGGTCTACTCCTCGGCTGCATTCACAGCCCTCCTTGGCAAATGGCTCCTGAATGAGCGCCTCGGATGGGTCAAGGCTGTGACGATTGCAGGCTGTGTAGGAGGCTGCGTTCTGATTTCCGGTGCTCTCGAGCCGGGCGCGTGGCAGGCAAACACGACGGGCATCGTGACAGGAACGCTGTCAGGTCTCTGGTACGCGGGCTATAGCCTGATGGGACGTTCTGCCTCTCAGCGGGGTCTCAACCCCTGGACGACTCTCCTCTACACGTTTGCCTTTGCCGCGTGCTTCCTGCTGCTGCTTAATCTGTCTCTCGGAAGGTTACTGCCAGGTGCGGCTGTTCGGCCCGCCGACCTGCTGTGGCTTGGAAACGCTGTGTGGGGCTGGTTCGTGCTCTTTCTGCTGGCCGCAGGTCCGACCGTCGCAGGTTTCGGCCTGTACAACGTCAGCCTCGGCTACCTGCCGTCGAGTGTCGCCAACCTGATTCTCACCCTCGAGCCGACATGCACCGCAGCAATCGCCTACCTCGTGCTGGGTGAACACCTGAATAGCATCCAGATCGCCGGCAGTCTCCTCATCCTGGGTGGCGTCCTCTTCCTCAGAGTCTTCGAGAGCCGGCACAGCACCTGAACACCGGTCATGCTGTGAACCTCGACAGCATGTGCATCTCCAACTCCCTGCACTACATGTCCGATGTCACACACGCCCTCGGTGACACGATGCGAGTCCTGCGCCCTTTCTCCTATCCTTGCACTCCGCTCCCGACGTACTATGATAACCTGTTACAGATTCGAAAGGAGTAGTTCATATGGGTCACCCTCAGGTTCGAAAAGGCGGAATCCTTGTTGCCCTCGCGTCGGCCGTCATCTACAGTGGCGTCTCGGTCTTCGCCAAGTTCGCGTATCGGTACAACCTGAGCCCTGTGCAGCTGCTCAAGGAGCGCTATCTCCTCGCCAGCATCATCCTGGTCGTGATCATTGGTCTCCTGAACTGGCACCTGCTGTTCCCGCGCACCTGGCATGAGGCTGGTGTCCTCCTGGGCTTCTCGGCCGTCTTCGTCACTGGGCCGACGCTCCTCTACT
>JAPLGH010000059.1 GCA_026390285.1 Caldisericota bacterium | reverse complement strand
TGTACGAAACCCTTCCGTGTGGCGTAGTAGAGGTGGCAGCATCCATGGGTGCCGCACTCCGGGGGTGACCCCGTAAGAAGGGAGAACACTATGAGGAAAACGATAGGCAAGGTTGTCCTGGCAGTCGTCATCGCCGGACTCCTTACAGGCGGTATCGCCATAGCATCAGCAGCGACCAAACTACGGACCGTGACGACGCCACAGGGGACCAGTGTTGATGTTATCTCTGTGACTGGTACAGTGACCGAGGTTTCGGTCCCGAGCACGACTGAGTCCAGCAAGGGATTCATGGGGATGTTCCGTCGCGAGCCTGCGGGCTATGCGAAGATCAAGGACGGTGCGGACGGAACAGTCTACACGCTCGAACTGGGCCGCGAGGCGGCGGTAGGTATCGTGATGAAGGTCGGTGACACTGTCACCGTCGAAGGAACCTCCGAGACACGGAACAGCGTCAAGGAGTTGAATGTCTGGACGTTCACCGGTGCAGATGGCAAGACTGTCACACTGCGCAAAGCGGACGGGACCCCCAACATCGAGACGGTAAGCGTCGCTGGAACGGTTACTGAAGTCAACGTGCCGGCGACATCCACACTTCCCGCTCCGAGGTCTATGCAAACCATCAAGGTCAAGCAGGCCGACAACACTGTGCTCACAGTGATTCTCGGACGTGACGCGAGCAGCATTACCGTGAAGGTCGGCGATGCGGTCAAGATTGAAGGCTTCAAGACTCCCATGGATGCCAATACCGTTATGGCAACCAGCTTCACGGGTGCTGATGGCAAGGCGGTCACTCTTCGTGGCCTGGACGACAAGGGCGGTCCCCGAGGAATGCAGGGTGAGAGCGTGAGTATTTCTGGCATGGTGACTGAGGTCACCCAGCCGACCACGACGTCTCCTTCCACGGGCGACACCACTAGGCCAGCTCCGCAGGCAATGGCGACGATCAAGATCAAGCAGGTCGACGACACCATCGTGACAGTGATTCTCGGACGTGACGCGAGCAGCATTGCCGTGAAGGTCGGCGATGCGGTCAAGATTGAAGGCTTCAAGAACCCGCTGGACGCGAACACGATCATGGCTACCTCGTTCACCGGCGCCGATGGCAAGACCGTCAAGATTGCTGAAGGCGGCTTCCATGGTGGTTGCGACATGCCTGGAGGCTGGGGTGATGGTCAAGGTGCCGGCCGCGGGTTCCGTGGCGGCATGATGGGGCCAGGGCCTGCCTTGGACTCCATTACACCCCCCAGCACATAGCACGCTCCTCCTCCTAGGACGTGATCCGACCCCCGCTTCGGCGGGGGTCGAACATTTATGTTTCCACGGACCCCGACGACGAAGTTGGGTTGACGTCCCGGAAACCGATGGCTACACTACCTGTAGAGACACATATGAGACTCGCTGCGCGATGTGGCCCAGCCTTCGGTTTTCCGGCGTGGGCACAATTGTCCGGTGCACGAGGCTGTCATTGGTCAGCGGACTGCGGGCGTTCGCCTGTTCTTGTCGTTTCGCGGAGCCGGCCTCTGGCAACGTGTCACGACCTTGCTGGTGTGGTGAGATCTACACTTGTTCGAGAAGAGGGTTGTTGGAGACGGAGGAGGGGAGGCAGGTATGAGAAGGCGTTTGATGAGCATCTTCATCGCGGTGGCTTTCGTCGTTACGACGTGTCCGAGGGGAGCCCGCGGTGCCGTCGGCGATGTCGCCGAACTGGCGGGAGTCAGCGTTGTGCAGCTCGTCGAGGACCCCGGTCAGCCAGGCAGGGTGTATGCTGCCACAGACCAGGGGGTGTTCGTGCTGCCCGACGGGAACAGCCCATGGCACGCACTTGGGAACGGTCTCGCAGGGTCCAGTGTATCCTCTGTCGCGTGTGCCCCTGATGGCAGCAGGCTGATGGCTGCGACGGAACAAGGTCTCTGGGAACTGCCCGAGGGCAGTGAGTCTTGGTCTCTTATCGACACAAGCCCATCGGGAGTCACATGTATGGCGGTTGCAGTCGTCAGCGACGGGACGTGGCGTCTCATGGCTGTGTCGGGGACGTTGGCATACCTGAGCAAGAGTGGCATGCAGGAGTTCGCAACGACCGGAGCCGGACTGCCTCAGACGGGCATCACCTGCTGCGCAGCAGACACGTGGAACCCATCAGTCTTCTATGTCGGCACAACGTCGGGGCTGTATGTGAGTCGCGATGGAGGCCGCACGTGGAGTCTGACACTGGTCGACAGGGTCCGTGTCGTGCTGCCTGACACTGCGTTCGAAGGAGTGGTTCGCATCGGTGGCTCCGGGGGTATGTCCGTGAGTACGGATCAGGGAGCGACGTGGACGGCGCACAACGCCGGCCTGCCAGATGCTCCAGTCACTGGTCTCGAGGTCGACCCGGCCTCACCGGGGACACGATATGCGACCGTCGAGGGATATGGTCTGTGGCGCAGCGTCGACGACGCGGGACACTGGAGTGACGACAGCGGCGGTCTCGACAGCTCAGACCTGACCTGTATTCTCAGGCTGTCGGGCCACGCATCGCTCTTCTATGCGGGGTCCCCTGAAGGCGCTCAGTTGTTCAGTGATACGCCCGCACAGTCGGACAGGCTGGAGGCGCCTTCCGATCTGCAGTCCACGTCGTTGCTTGTCTATGATGCAGCTGCGAAGCGCTTGTTCGCTGCGACCCTTGGTGCCGGCGTGTGGGTCAGCATTGACGATGGAGGTTCGTGGAAGCGCTGCGGAGCGGAGTTCGCTCCCAGTGAGGTCGCCACGCTGCTGGTCGATCCGAACGACTCGGCGCGGCTGCTGGCCGGCACGGCAGAGGGCCTGTATACGTCCGTCGACAACGGAACGACATGGATGCCCGCCGCGGGCGGATTGTCGGAAGTCACCGTAAGGTGCCTTGCATTCTTGCCAGGGCACGCGGACACCGTCTACGCGGGAACGGACGGCGGCGGATTGCAGGTCTCGGTGGACGCGGGTGCAACGTGGTCCCGGATGAGGAACGGCATCACGGGAGATTTCGTGTCGGACGTGAGTCCAAACCCGGCAGATCCTTCGGACATTCTTGTTCTGGTCAACAAGGTTGGTGTCTTCCGGTCGGCAAATTCTGGAGCGCGATTCACGCAGGCGAACGATGGCGTCAGGAACCTGCTCGTGCGGCGACTCGTCCGTGATCCGGCCGAGCCGACGCGTGTCTACTTGGCGACCGCCGCGCTGACCGCGCCGGGAGGCCAGATCATCACCCCGGCGGCACTCTATGTCTCGGTCGATGGAGGATCGACGTGGTCAGCTTCGTCTCAGGGACTTGGGCCCGATTCCATCGCGAGTCTCATCGCGAACAGAGAGAGCTCGGGACTCCTGTATCTTGGTCAGGAGAACAACGGGCTGCTCGTGTCCCGAGATGGCGGTCACACGTGGAACGACGTCAGTCAGGGATTGAGTGATGAGGGCTCACTACTGAATGCCTTCAGTCTCGTCGAGGGAGTCAGAGGCACAGGGACGGTCCTAATGGCGACGGCGCTGTCCGGGATCTTCGCATATCGGTCCATCGACTTCAATCCCGTGAGCAACCTCCTTCTGACAGCAACGCTGGACGGAAAACCTGTCGCGTGCGCTGTGGATTTGGTCCTCACGGGGGCCTTGCCCCGTCGTATCTCCGCGCTCCCTTCTGGTGCCGAGGAGACTCTGCCAGGGACATGGCGTGTGCATGTAGTGTCGGGCGGGCCCCAGAATTCCCGCAGGGTTGGTGCGGGGACCGATGTCCGCGGTGTTCTGTATGCTGGCGAGACACTGACCTTGAATATCCCCTGGGAGACACTGCCGCCGCCGCTTCCGCCGGAACCGCGTCGTGTCGTCCTCGTCCTTCACATTGGCAGCCTGATGATGATTCAGGACGGGACGTCTGTTTCCATAGATGTGCCCCCGCAGATCGTGCAGGGAAGGACACTGCTGCCCATCAAGTGGGTCGCGGAACCACTCGGAGCATCCGTTGGGTGGGACGCTGCTGAGCGGAAGGTGACGGTCGTCCTGGACACGACGACACTGGAACTGTGGATTGGGAAAGGCACTGCGCGTGTGAATGGAAGCAACGTGGTGATCGATCCCCAGAACGCCGGGGTCGTTCCCCTTATCGTGAATGGGCGCACCATGCTGCCCGTGCGATTTGTCGCCGAGCAGCTGGGGGCGCAGGTCGAATACAATGCTGCGGACAGGAGCGTCACTATCACCTGGCCGGCGCCGTAGCTTCGGCCGCGACAGACAGGAAGAACTCTCGCGTTCGGTTTGGCCGTTTTCGGACAATCCTCTGCTTCCACGAGTCGCGGGAGGGAGGGATGTGCCACATCGGGACACAATGGGGTATAATGACGTTGCGGCAAACGGCAGAGGGAACGCCGTCCGGCTGGTGTCGAAGTGGAGAAATCGCTGCAGAGGGGGTTCACGTGGCAAACAAGTTCAGCATGAACGTCGGTGGCAAGTCGTTCGACGTCGAGATTGAGGAAATCAGTGCGGGAAGCAGACAGGAAGTGGCATCCAGATCCTCCAGCATGGCTCCGGCTCACAAGGTCGGCATCATGGAGACGATCCTCCGTGATGCGCAGCAGTCGCTCATTGCCACCCGCATGACCACGAAGGAGATGGAGCCTGCGTTTGAGGTGATCGACGCTGTCGGATATCATTCCATCGAGATGTGGGGTGGGGCCACCTTCGACTCCTGCCTGCGGTTTCTCCACGAAGACCCCTGGGAGCGAATTCGTACGATCCGCCGTTCCATGAAGCATACCAGGCTGCAGATGCTGCTGCGCGGCCAGAACGTCCTGGGGTACAAGAACTATGCCGACGATGTCGTGGACGCCTTTGTCGAGAAGTCGCTCACAAACGGCATCGACATCATTCGTATCTTTGACGCGCTCAACGACATGCGCAACGTGGAACGCGCCATCCGGACGACCAAGAAGCTGGGCGGCATAGCTCAGGGCTGTATCGTCTACACCATTGCTCCGACGTATACGGTCGACAAGTACGTGGGCATCGCCCGCGAGCTCGAACAGATGGGCGTCGACAGTCTCGCCATCAAAGACATGGCGGGTCTGCTCACGCCGTACGCAACCTATGACCTTGTGGCAGCGCTCAAGAAGATGACTAGCCTGCCCATTCAGATCCACAGCCACTACACGACTGGCTTGGCGGGACAGTCGTACCTCAAGGGGATCGAGGCGGGAGCCGACGTCATAGACTGCGCCATCTCACCCTTCGCTCTGGCGACTTCCCAGCCCTGCACAGAGACGATGGTGGCGGCGCTCGAGGGCACGCCATATGACACGGGGATCGACCTCGAGGCCCTGAACGCCGTGGCACAGTTCTTCATGCCGGTCCGTGAGAAGGCGCTGGAGTCAGGTCTACTGGACGCCAAGGTGATGGGGGTGGACGTGAATGCACTCATCTATCAGCTGCCCGGCGGCATGATCTCCAACATGGTCAGCCAGCTCAAGCAGGCAAACATGCTCGACCGGTACCAGGAGGTTCTCAAGGAAGTGCCACAGGTGCGCGCGGACCTGGGCTACCCACCCCTGGTCACCCCTACGTCGCAGATTGTCGGCACGCAGGCCGTCTTCAACGTGATGATGGGCCGCTATGTCCAGTGCACCAAGGAGACCAAGGCACTCGTCAAGGGTGAGTATGGCCGCGCGTCAGTACCGATTTCTGATGAGATCAAGCAGCTCATCATCGGCGACGAACCGACCATCGACTGCCGCCCCGCGGACCTGATCGAACCTCAATTGGCCAAGTTTCGCGACGAGATCAAGGAGTATGTCCAGCAGGATGAGGATGTGCTGTCGTATGCCATCTTTCCGCAGGTGGCGCTTGATTTCTTCAAGTGGCGCAAGGAACAGCAGGAGCAGAAGATCTGATGAACCGCGTTCCCCTCAGCCAGGTGCATCGTCTCGTCTTCACTATTCGAACTTGGCGCGTTCCTTGGCGCATCAGGGTGTCTGGATAATTGCCAAGACAATACGTTCTTGGCCCAGAACCCTCCTCGGCCGTTGCTTGACAAAAGAAAGTGTTAGTGTAATGTTCAGGTAGGCGTTCACGTGTTTTGCCATATGCTATGGCGCAGCAGGAGAGTTCGACACCTGTGTTAAGGCTGTTGGAGTTTCTTGGCTAACTGGTAACCGTGATGGAGTAAACGAGGTTAGTATGTGCGATAACTTCCTGCCAAAAAAGGAGGTGTTTGCCGGGCACTGTTCTGCGTGAAATCGTTTTCGCAACTACAACTATTCTGCTAAGGGAGGAGAATTACATGAGGAGATTTCTGTCTATCGTTCTTGCAGTTGTTTTAGTGCTTGCTGTCTGTTCCCCAGTCCTCACCGCGCGCGCCGTCGGCTTCAAAGACGTCGCTGCCTCTTACTGGGCGTATGATGCGATCACGGCCCTGGCCGCCAAGAACATCATTGTCGGCTACCCTGACGGCACGTTCAAGCCCGAGGGCAAGGTCACCCGCGAAGAGTTCGCCAAGATGGTCGTTCTCGCCAAGAGCCTCGCTCTGGTGAAGCCCGCCATCGCCACGTTCAGCGACGTTCCAACGACCCGCTGGTCCTACGGCTATGTCGAAGCCGCCGTCAAGGCAGGCTTCATCAAGGGCATCGGTGGTGGCAAGTACGCCCCCGCAGTGGAGATCAAGCGTCAGGACATGGCAGTTCTGCTGGTTCGCGTCCTCGGCAAGGAAGCTGCAGCTGATGCTATAGCAGTGCCAGGGACATTCTCCAACGACGAGGCAAAGGTGAGTAGCTATGCTCTCAAGCCCCTGAGCTTCGCTGTGAGGCCCAGCGCCCAGCTTCTTGTCTGGGATGCTCAGCGCAATATCAATCCATTGTTGTCAGGTACGCGTGCGGATTGCGCTCTCGGTGTCTATCGCATTGTGAATCCGCCAGTATCGACAGCCTCAATCACTGTTGCACTGCAACAAAATCCCGACACGCTGTTCTATCCGACCCTGTCGTCGATGGCAGCTTCAGGCATGGTCATGGCCGGAGTAGGAGATGGCCTTGTCGGTCAGACACCGACCGGAGCCCTGTATCCGTCCATGGCAATGGAGGTTCCCACTGTCGCCAATGGACTCTGGAAGATCAATGAAACGGCGAAGACCATGATCGTGACATATCGTCTGAGGAAGGGCATCAAGTGGTCAGACGGCACTCCCGTGACGTCTCACGATTTTGCATTCGCTCAGACGATGCGCAAGAATACAGACATCAACCTCGCCGGTTCTCGATTCGTCGACGACATGGTGGACCACATCGATGACAGTGATCCATACAAGGTTGTTGTCTTCTGGAAAGATCTTTATCCGCTTGCCAACTGGGGGATGGAGATTGACCCAGCACACATCCTTGAACCCATTTTCAACAAAGAACCCAAGGACATCAACTCGTGCAGCTTCAACCAAAAACCCATTCAGGCAGGACCCTACATGGTTGATGCCTGGGAGCAAAATGGCTATGTCAGGCTCAAAGCCAACCCCAACTACTGGGGTGGACAGGCCCTTGCCCAGACGGTAACGTTCAGGATCATCCCTGACAGTACCGTCATTCTGAGTCACTTCATCGCAGGTGACGTTGACGTCGCCGCTCCGGGCATGGCGGTTGAGTCAGCCAACCAGGCACAGATTCTGCAGAAGCAGGCGAGCGACAGGTATACCGTCACATTCATACCCTCGATTTACTGGGAGCATATTACTGTCAACTTTGCGAAATCTCAGGCTGGCCAGGATTATCGTGTTCGTCAGGCACTGCAATACGCTTTGGATCGTGACGAGTTGAACAGAAAGGTTTTCCAGAGTTCTCGCACGATCATCGATAGCTGGGCGTCGCCAGGCAGTCCTCAGTTCAACAGCAGCCTCGGCAACTACCCCTATGATCTGGAGAAGGCGAAGCAACTCCTCCTGGACGCAGGCTGGACGCTTGACGCATCGGGTCGCAGACTGGACAAGAATGGCAAGCCAGTTACCTTCGAGATCTCTTCGACCACCTCTCCTGTGCGGGCGCAACAGTTCCCCGTGATTCAGGCCGATTGGGCGAAACTCGGAATCGAGACGACGTTCAAGCCGATTTCGTCGACGAAATTCTTCGGCGACATTCTTCCTGCTGGCGAGTATGACATGGGATTGTTCGCCTGGGGCGGCAATCCTGCCGACGAAGGCAGCGCCTATGGCTTGTATACGACCAAGTCGATCACCTGGATCAACGGACAGGAAGGCCAGAACTACAGCGGCATCAGCGATCCCGAACTGGATCGGGCACGTGAGGTCACTGCAAACACCTTGGACACGGCTACGCGGAACAAGGCGTTCCGAGATGCCCAGGTGGTTACGCACAAGCTGCTCCCTGAGATCTACCTTCTGCGCTACACTTCGATCAAGGTGGAAAGCAAGAAGATTCATGGGTTCGATTATCCGCTGGATTCCGGCAACATTGCCTATACGTGGAATATCAGCTACTGGTGGAGGAAGTAAAGACTCGGACTCCTACTGAACTCAGTTCCTGACTGACATCTGGCCCTGCACTGACACCGGTGCAGGGCCAGATGCTGTTGGTCCCGTAGAACGTATTGACCCATAGCCAAGTTTCTGTTGCGCCCATGGCTCATTGGTAATAGAGGTTGTCCATAGCCGTCTGGGTGTGGTGTGTTCGGAGCAGGGTATGTCCAAAGCGCATTGACGATCTTGTTCAAGATGATATACTCAGGCATTAAGGTTTGGCAGAGCATAGTCAATACTTCGAGTAGAGGTGGAGCTGTGAGAAATTTCTTGGTAAGGAGACTCCTCTTGATTGTTCCAATGATTGTCGCGATATCTCTCATCATTTTCATCCTGTTGACGCTTCAGGGCGATCCATTTCATCAACTGTTGATGAACCCTCATGTTCGCCCTGAGGACGTACAAATCCTCATGCACAACTGGAATTGGGACAAGCCGCTGCCGATTCGATACTTCAATTGGCTGAAAGAGTTCGTTGTCTCCACATTTGCTCCTCGGGCGGGCAATGGCTGGGGTTTTTCTCTTCTGGCTCCCGGTACAAATGCTAGAGCCCTGATCCTGCAGAAGCTTCCGCTGACACTAGCTCTGTCTGGTGGGTCAATCCTTCTTTCGATTATCATCGCCGTTCCCATAGGTATCTTTTCTGCGCTGCATCAATATGGTTTTGGGGACAACGTCGGGACGTTTTTTGCTTTTTTTGGCATGTCCATGCCAAGCTTCTGGTTTGGCATCATGTTGATCATCATTTTTGGCCTGAAGTTGCATTGGTTTCCAATCAGCGGAATGCACAGTGACATGCTTCCAGCCGGAGGGCAGTTGGTAGATTTCTATGCGGCCCCATGGCTGGCGCGGCTGGTAAATCGTGCGTGGTATATGGCACTCCCAGTCAGTGTGCTGTCATTGCTTGGCGTCGGCGGGTGGATGCGCTACACGCGTTCATCAATGCTGGAAGTTGTGCGTCAGGACTATGTGCGGACGGCCAGGGCAAAAGGTGCACCAGAAAGCGTCGTCATCAGGAAGCATGCTCTCAGAAACGCCCTGATTCCCATTATCACGCTTGTGGGACTAACCTTGCCGGGCATAGTCGGGGGGGCCATGATTACGGAGCAAGTTTTTGCTCTTGATGGTATGGGGAGGTTGACTCTGCAGGCGGTTCTAGGCAATGACATGTTCGTCGCCATGGCGATCCTCATGATCGACTCGCTGCTTGTACTGTTCGGCAGTTTGCTGGCTGACATCCTGTACGCAGTTGCCGACCCTCGCGTGCGGTATAGTTAAGGGGTGATCCTAGTATGAAAGAGTATACAGCGAACGAGGAACTGAAATTGCGGGAAGCGCCTACGGAGACATATGTTTCCAACATATTGCGGCGTCTTCGTCGGAACAGGATGGGTATGCTTGGATTGGCAATGGTTTTTGTGGTTCTCGTCGCGGTCATCTTTGCTGGGCCGCTGTCCTTCGGGAAAAGCCCGTATGCCATGCTCTCACCTGCTGACCTGAAGCCTGGGCAGACAACGCCTGAATTCATGACTCCCAACAGAGATCATATCTTGGGGACCGATGAACTGGGAAGGGATGCTTGGTCCCGTCTGCTCTATGGCGGTCGAGTATCCCTCTTGATTGGAGTCGTTGCGAGCTTGACGTCGATTTTCTTGG
This sequence comes from Caldisericota bacterium, assembly GCA_026390285.1. Taxonomy (GTDB): domain Bacteria; phylum Caldisericota; class Caldisericia; order Cryosericales; family Cryosericaceae; genus Cryosericum. The sequence goes on along the minus strand of JAPLGH010000059.1, from coordinate 1,716 downwards.
GGACGTTTGTTGGGTTGGTGTCAGGGTTCTACGGGGGCTGGTTCGACAATCTAATTATGCGGTTTACCGATACCATGATGTCCATTCCAACACTCCCTCTCATGGTTGTGCTGGCCGCTGTGCTCAAAGGTGGCGTGCTAAACTTGATTCTTATTCTCGTGGTCTTTGGTTGGATGGGAGACGCGCGACTGGTGCGAGGAGTGACTCTTTCCTTGAGGGAACAGGAATATATCGAAGCTGCCCGGGCCGTTGGGGCTTCTCCATGGCGAATCATGTTTAGACATTTGCTGCCCAACACTGCGGCTCCAATCATTGTCTCGTTCTCGATGTCCATCAGCAGTCTCATCATCTACGAAGCCAGTCTCAGCTATCTTGGACTGGGAATTCCGCAACCGACGCCAAGCTGGGGCAACATGCTCTATAACGCTCAGAACTACATATTCTCTGCTCCCCAATTGGTCTGGTTCCCAGGTTTGGCGATTTTCTTCACGAGTCTGGGTTTCAATTTCTTTGGCGATGGTCTCCGTGATGCCCTGGATCCGAAGCTGAAGCTCTAAGGGGGACACATGGATAATCGAGAAATACTTGTTGATATCAAGAATCTGCGAACCTTCTTCTACACAGAGGACGGTGTTGTTCCAGCCGTAGACGGGATTGATCTGACGATTCACCGGGGAGAGGTTGTCGGCCTGGTGGGCGAGTCTGGCTGCGGGAAATCCGTGACGGCCCTCTCGATTATGCGCCTGATAGCCAATCCTCCTGGCAAGATCGTCGGAGGCGAGATCTTTTTCCATGGGGAAGACCTTCTCAAGAAGAGCGATGATCAGATGCGCCTGATACGCGGTGACAAGATCTCCATGATCTTTCAGGAACCCATGACATCACTCAATCCTGTCTACACGATTGGCGATCAGATCAGTGAAGCCATTACGCTGCATCAGAAAATTGACAGTGCCGAAGCAAAGAAGCGTACCATCGACATGCTTCACCTGGTCGGCATCCCCGAACCAGAACGGCGTTTCAGCCAATACCCTCACGAGATGAGCGGCGGCATGCGCCAGAGGGTCATGATCGCCATGGCACTGTCGTGCAACCCTGAACTGTTGATTTCCGACGAAGCCACGACGGCTCTTGACGTCACCATCCAGGCACAGATTCTTGACCTGATGCGCGGGCTGCAGAAGAAGCTCGGTATGGCTGTCCTCATCATTACCCACAACTTGGCCGTCGTTGCCGAAATGGCAGAGACCATCAACATCGCCTATGCCGGCAAGATTGTCGAGAGCGCGACCGCCAAAGAGATCTTCAAGTCACCACGTCATGACCAACGAGCCATTGCCAGCCATCGAGGGCATGGTCCCGTCCCCTTATCACATGCCCAAAGGTTGCCGTTTTAACCCGCGCTGCCCGTTCGCTACTGAGAAGTGCCGCGAGGAGGAACCCGAAATCATCGAGCTGACCCCGAGCCACCTCGTTCGTTGCTTCCATCCGATCGAATCATAGGCAGAGAGGAGAAATGACCATGGCAACCAGACTCGTAGAAGTCCAAAAACTCAAGAAGTGGTTCCCAATCAAGGGAGGAGTCTTCTCTACGACCGTGGCCTCAGTCAGGGCTGTGGACGAGGTGAGTTTCTTCATCAATCAGGGCGAGACCTTGAGCTTGGTGGGAGAATCCGGATCGGGCAAGACAACCACCGGACGCACCATGCTGAAGCT
>JAPLGH010000081.1 GCA_026390285.1 Caldisericota bacterium | reverse complement strand
GTCGTCTCCCCAGGACGCGGCGCAGAAATCGCGCCCAGGCAAACGAGAACCACGGTGGCTCCTTTGTCGTGATGCCGCGCTTGAGAAGGAACGCGCGCCAGAAGGCCGTGTGGAGGTTCTCGACCCGAGCCAGCTCTGCAAAGCGCACACGGAGGGAAGGGTCCTTCTCGGACCCGGCCAGGTACGCATACAGGCGCGATGCACCCCGCTCGTCGGCGTAGAAGCTCATTGCCTTGGCTGTTTCATTGATCATGTGCGACTCCTTTCAGACTGGCTGGAATTGTGAACACCATTGTACCAGGTACAATGGTGTTCACAATTCAGCGGTGGAACGTGTGACGGAGGACAATCGCCTGCTCGGGGCACATTTCGTGACAGCAGTAGCAGAGTACACAGGTCTGCCGGTTGAATTGCGGGTATGGCGCAAGCCAGATTGCCTTTGCAGGACACCGCTGGGCGCAGATACCGCACTTGATGCATTTGGGCGTGTCGACAACGGGGATGGGTCGGTTGGAGGCGCCAGCGATGCGCTGGAATGTCGCTGCAATCGCCACGACAGCACCACCAAGGTAGCTGCGGGGCCTCGCGAATGCGGGCTGGATGGGGGAGAGGTCACCCACGACGAGCGTGCCGTCGGGAACGGGAACGACATGTGACAGCGGCGTGAATTCCCAGTTGATCCCCATCATGCGACACATCGCCCAGTCCGTAAGGACAGCATCATCCGCAGCCACGACGGCCCGGAGGTGTCGTGGCCTTCCTGCGGAGGGTCCCTCGCCGTCCATGCCGAGGATGCCGTCCATGATGACCCGTTCGGGCACGGGGAGGGCAGCGTGGAGGTCCAACAGGCATCTGGCAAACTCGTCACCGGACGGGATCATGTGGAGACCAGTGCGCTCGGCCTTCGGCGTGAGCCCGAACAGGTTCTTGACGGCGCCCGTGACCAGCGTCAGCGAATGGGTTTTCGCCTTGGGCAGGTTGAAGAGGACCTTGCACTGCCACAGCAGGTCGGGCAGGGTAATAGGCCGGGGGCTCCGTGGGTGCTCGAGGTGGACGTGCCTGAACCCATACTGGTCCAGGTGGCAGATGGTGACCCGATCGTCGCCGACATATTCCTCAAGACCGAAGTCTGCGGCCAGGCGTTCACTGGGGACATGGTTGCCCGGAATGTCGCCAACGATGACATGCAGCCCGTGTCCGAGCAGAAACCGGACGAAGGCATGAATGAAGTGAGGGTTGGTCATCAGCGCCCGCTCGGGTTCTGCTTCCTGCAGGATGTTGGGCTTGACGAGGACCGTGTCGCCGGGAACGAGCCCGCCCAGAAGGAACCCCTGGCGGCTTGTGAACACGTCGTTTAATCGCCCTTCGTCGTAGTCGTCGAGCCGGTCGATCCATGCCCGCATACGTTCCTCCTGTTGTGTATCAACAAGATAGCCGCAGCAGCCCACGACTCAAGCCTATTCCTGTGCAGGGACGGGCTTGAGAACGGCCCTGAGTGCGTGGCGTGTGGGCAGAAGGAAGGCGAGCACGATCAAGGCGGCTGCAACGCCGAGCAGCAGGTGATACGCCGACGTGATGCTGGTGTGCTGCGCCCACTGACCCAGGATGATGACGACACTGCCGCCGATGCCCCAGGAAAGGCCCATGATGGACGCAGAGACGAGACCGCGGTGGTTCGTGACCAGTGCGTGCGCGAAGACGATGTTGGAGCTCAATGTGAAGCAGCTAAAAAAGCACAGGGCGGGGAACCAGACAATGCTGGTCG
>JAPLGH010000119.1 GCA_026390285.1 Caldisericota bacterium | reverse complement strand
TTTCCTTCTTGACACTAAACACAGCCTCTTCCAGCGTGAGGGTCATGCTGACACTGAGGTCGCGCCCGCGTGGTGTCTCCTCGGCCTGCTGACGACCAAAACCCCCCACAAAACTCCCAAAGAGGTCTCCAATGTCAAAACCCCCGAACGTCTGGCCGGAACCACCACCCTGAGAGGCCCAGGCCTGACCTGCTCCGGGGAAACCAGCAGGGCCCGCCTTTCCGTAGGCATCATACTGCTGCCGCTTTGCAGGATCACTGAGAGTATCGTACGCCTCATTGACGTCCGACATGTGCCCGGGCGCCTGGGGGTCATCCTTGTGGAGGTCGGGATGATACTTCTTGACCAGTTCGCGATAGGCTTTCTTGATATCATCCTGGGAGGCCCCCCTGGGCACTCCCATAACATCGTAGTAATCACGATCAGTCGCCACATCGACCTCCACTCAGGAATTAGCGCTTGCCAATACTGCAGTACCTATTGCTTCGGAGTTCCCTGTCCCTCGACGGTTTGTCCATCCTGCGGGGGCTGCTGAGCATCAGCTTGACTCTCCTGAGCAGCTGCTGCCGGCCCCTGCTGGCCAGCCTGCTGGTGCTGCAGGTCCTCTGTAACCTTGGAGAACGCGACGTTCACTTCGTCGATCTTTGCTTCAATGTCCGAGGTCTTGTTGTCACGCACCAGGTCCTCGAGTTCGGTGAGCTTCTTCTCTGCCTCCGCCTTGACATCGGGAGAGATCCGGGCGGCATTCTCCGTCAGCGTCTTGCGTCCGCTGAATACAACCTGATCCGCGCGGTTCTTGAGCTCGACTTCTTCCTTGACTCTCTTGTCCTGATCGGCGAACTGTTCCGCCTCGCGCTTCATGCGTTCGATCTCCTCATCCTTCAGTTTCGTCGCGTTCTCAATGGTAATGTGCTGTTCCTTGCCAGTAGCCTTGTCTTTGGCTGTGACGTGAACGATACCATTTGAATCGATGTCGTAACTGACCTCGATCTGTGGTTCGCCGCGTCGTGCGGGGGCAATTCCGTCGAGGATGAACCGTCCCAGCGACATGTTGTCTTTGGCCATCGGGCGCTCGCCCTGCAGGACATGGATCTCGACCTGCGTCTGACTGTCGCTCGCTGTCGTGAATATCTGGGTCTTGGAGATAGGCACGGCAGTATTGCGCTTGATCATCTCGGTGAAAACACCACCGAGCGTTTCAATGCCGAGCGTAAGGGGGGTGACGTCCACCAGGACCATCCCGCTCTTGACTTCGCCGCCCAGTATGCCACCCTGGATCGCTGCACCCATGGCGACGCACTCCATGGGGTCGACGCCGCGCTCAGGAGTCTTGCTGAAGTAGCTCTCGACAAACTTCTGAACAATCGGCATCCTGGTCGGACCACCGACAAGGATGATATTGTCGATTTGCTGCGGCGTAAAACCGGCATCGGCTACGGCACGGTTGACTGGCTCGCGGCACCTGTCGATGATAGGCTGGACAAGTGACTCGAGCTTGGCACGGGTAATCGGCATGACCAAGTGCTTCGGGCCGCTCGCGTCTGCCGTGATGAACGGCAAATTGATAGTCGTCTCAAAGGTCGTCGAGAGTTCGACCTTAGCCTTTTCTACGCCTTCACGAAGGCGCTGCATGGCCATCTTGTCGATACGCAGATCAATACCGGTCTGACTGTGGAAGTCCTCGGCAACATAGTCCAATAGGGCATTGTCCATATCCGTTCCGCCGAGCTGTGTGTCACCCGACGTCGACTTCACGGTGAAGACGTTTCCTCCGAACTCCATGATCGTCACGTCCAGCGTTCCACCACCAAGGTCGAAGACCAGGATCTTGTGCTCGCCCTCCGTCTTGTCGAGTCCGTAGGCAAATGCTGCGGCAGTCGGCTCATTGATGAGGCGGACAACCTCGAGTCCAGCGATCTCACCGGCGTCCTTGGTCGCCTGGCGCTGAGCATCGTTGAAGTATGCGGGTACGGTAATGACCGCTTTGGACACCTTTTGTCCAAGGAAAGCTTCCGCATCATTCTTGATCTTGCGAAGGATGAACCCACTGATCTGCTGAGGCGTGTAGGTCTTGCCGAAGATGCTGACCGTGTAGTCGGTCCCCATCTTTCGCTTGATGGCCTGAATCGTTGTTTCGGGGTTCAGAGCCGCCTGACGCCGCGCCGGTTCCCCAACAAGCACCTGCCCATCCTTGGTAAACGCAACGTAGGATGGAACAGCCTTTCCTCCAATACTGACGCCTTCCGCCGCCGGCACGATCGTCGGCTTACCGCCGACCATGACCGCTGCTGCAGAATTCGAAGTTCCAAGATCAATACCAATAATCTTCTCTTCCATATTCGACAAACCTCCTTAGCTAGAATACTTGCCAACAACCTGATCAGTCTTCGCCATCATCATTGCTTCCAACAGTTGCCGGGGGTTCCGAGGCGACATCTACCATCGCCGGCCGCAGCAACATCTCTCCAAGTTTGTAGCCGTCACGCAGCACTCTTACAACAGTATTGGCGGGCGCACCGGAATCGGTAACGACACGGGCGATTTCGGACGTTGCCGAATCATAGGCACTGCCCTCCAACCCCTCCAACTTGTGAACGCCGTTCCTTGCGAGGAACTGGTTCAACTGTCCGAGAACAGCCTGAGACCCCACAAGAAGGCTTGAATCGTCCTGACTCCCTTCACCGTGTTTCACAAGCTGGTCGAAACTGTCGACGACTGCAAGCAAATCAAGAAACAGCGCCAACTTGGTCCTGGCTTCGAAGGAACTCTTGTCACGCTGAAGCGTCGCCTGTTCGCGGATACGTAGCATCTGCTCCTCATGAACGGCGCTGTTGAGCCGCTCTACTTCCTGCTGCAACTCCCGTATTCTGGACCCAAGCGTTCTCAATGCCTCTCCTCCGTCACCTTCCGCATGCTCGGGAACCACATCCAATGGTACCTCAGGCGCGGACTGAACACCTCTTACGTCGTCACTGTCTGTGCCTCGTTCTTCACTCGCAACATGGGACCTGCTTCCGTTTGTCATCTGTAGGCTCTCCGGTCAATTTTCGCCATAAAGGCTGCACTCAGCCTCGAACTCTGTGGGCGTTAGCACTCTCGCCATAGGACTGCTAATCGTGCAATAATTGTAGTTCAAACAACCATGGTGTCAAGCACCCAATCACCGCATACCGTTGATTTCTGGGGCAGTAGCGCGATAATGTAAAGGATTCGAATACTCGGAGGCAAACCATGTACACTGATAGCATCACGAGGAAAGAGCTCGCTGGCTTCATGGATCACACGCTCCTCAAGCCCGATGCGACTTGCGCCGATATCGAACGACTGTGTGCCGAAGCAGCACAGCTCGGAACACTTGCTGTATGTGTCAACTCATCAATGGTCGAAACTGCTGCTGCCGCCCTCAATGGATCCGACGTACGCGTGGCATCCGTCGTGGGCTTTCCACTTGGCACAGCTCTATCGGCTGCGAAGGCGCGGGAGACGGAGTTAGCCCTCCGGCACGGAGCTACCGAGATCGACACGGTCATCCAGATCGGGTGGCTCAGAGAGAGAAACTACCGTGGAGTTGCACAGGACATCGCAGCGGTCGTGGAGGTGGCCGGAGACGCTCTCGTGAAGGTCATTATCGAGACGTGTCTGCTTACAGACGAGGAGAAGCGCGTTGCATGCGCCATCGCCGTCTCGGCCGGGGCAGGGTTTGTCAAGACGAGCACCGGCTTCAGCAAAGCAGGCGCTACAGAAAACGATGTCAGGCTGATGCGCGAGGTCGTGGGACCTCTCATTGGCGTAAAGGCTGCGGGAGGCATCCGCGATCTTCACACTGCCATCGCTATGCTTAATGCGGGCGCGACCCGTCTCGGGGTGTCTGCGTCTGCTGCTATCCTTGCGGAGGCTCAGGAATAGGACTCGATGGTCTATCACTGGACGCTCGCCTCCATTCTCAATGCTTCGAGGGTGGGAGAAAAGGACAAACGCCTGGTGCTCTTCTCCAGGGAACTGGGCAAGGTGACTGCCGTGGCTCGAGGAACGGCGGTCCCAGACACGAAGTGGTCAACCTCGTTCGAACCTTTCTCACTCCTCTACCTCCGCCTGTACGACCGTTCCCGCTTCCTGCCCGTGGTCAGCGCAGAAGAGCGAGTCGTCTATACCGGTGTTCTATCCTCTCTGTCGAGGTCGCTGAAAG
>JAPLGH010000094.1 GCA_026390285.1 Caldisericota bacterium | reverse complement strand
AGGGACCCGAGCATCCTCACCAGGCCCAGAAGCCTGTTGAGTTCAAGGCAAACTAGGGAGGATGTCGTGGCAACCACTCAGATTTGGGGAACGGGCAAGAGGAAGACCGCAATTGCGCGTGTTCATCTTGTTGCTGGGACTGGCAGGATTGTCGTGAATGGCAAGCCGGTCGAAGTGTACTTTCCGGTTCAGACGGTGTCCATGAAGACCATGGCTGCTTTCACGGTTATGGGGGGTATGCCTGTGTTTGATGCCATCGTGAGCGTCGCCGGTGGCGGATTCAACGGCCAGGCCGAAGCTGTGCGTCATGGAATTGCCCGCGCGCTGGTTGAACAGAACCCGGAGAACAAGCCGGTTCTGAAGAAAGCCAGGCTTCTGACTCGTGATGCTCGAATCAAAGAGCGCAAGAAGTACGGTCTGCTTGGTGCGCGCAAGGCTACTCAGTACAGGAAACGTTAGACAGATTTCTCGCATGCTACTGGGCAGCAGGACATTGTGCCTGCTGCCTTTTTTGATACCCTGTAGGTACGCTTGTGTAGTGGAGGAAACCAACAATGTGGATTCACGATACACTGACGCGCAAGACCGTTGAACTCGTGCCACGGGAACCAGGCAGGATCGCAATGTATGTTTGTGGAGTTACCCCGTATGCCTCGGCACACATCGGGCATGCGCGGACGGCTGTTGTCTATGATCTTCTCAGACGCTATCTCCGGTATGCAGGGTATGCCGTCACCTACGTCAGCAACTACACCGATATCGACGACAAGATCATCCAGCGGGCTCAGGACCAGGGAATCGCACCGCTTGATCTTTCTGCTCGTTACATCGGTGAATACCTGGAAGACATGGCCTCACTCAACGTGCTTCCCCCCGACATCACGCCGAGGGTATCCGAAAGCATCCAGGACATCATCGATCTCATTGGTCGCATCATTGCAAATGCTTATGCCTACGTCTCATCAGACGGAGTCTACTTCGCTGTTCGCAAGTTCAGTCGCTATGGTCGCCTCTCGGGCCGCTCAGTTGACGAGATGCGCAGCGGAGCCAGGGTAGAGGTGAACGAAGCGAAAGAGGATCCACTCGATTTCGCTCTTTGGAAGTTTGCGAAGCCGGGTGACATCTCGTGGGATAGTCCTTGGGGAAAGGGTCGCCCGGGATGGCATATCGAGTGTTCGGCGATGAGTCTGAGGCACCTCGGTGCAGGGTTTGACATTCATGGCGGAGGCGAGGACCTGATCTTCCCTCACCATGAGAACGAGATCGCTCAGAGCGAGGCGGCTCTGGAAGGACAGCAGTTTGTCCGGTACTGGATGCACTCCGGAATGGTCAACATGGGTGCCGAGAAGATGTCAAAGTCACTCGGCAACGTCATGACCGTGCATGAACTGCTGGAACAATACCCCGGTCAGGTCATCCGCCTCTATCTTCTTCAGACGTCATACGAGAAACCACTGAAGTTCAGCATTTCCGGGTTTGGACAGGCATTCACAAATTACGAGCGCATGGCAGAGTTCGAGGCTTTTCTGCAAGGATCCACGCAGGCGTCGAATGCCGACGCCGATGTAGAGTTTGAGAAGCTGTGTTCCGGTTTCCTGAGCGAGTTCGACTCTTCGCTGGCAGACAACCTCAACACATCGCGTGCGCTCGCGTCTGTTCATGAGTTCATGACGCGAGTGCGCTATACGGCTTCAGAACGGGCTCTCGCTGGATCAGAGACTGCTCGTGCACTTGAGACTTTCCGGTCCGCACTCTGGGTACTTGGGCTTGACCAGACGAGCGACTACATGACACGTAAGTCGAGTCTTCTTGCCAAGAAACAGGATGCTCTCACGGTCGTAGCAACAGAGGTTGGAGCCGCCGTGGGCGACCGCGACTCCGTGAGCAGCCTTCTCGATGGCTGACCAGATCAGGGAGCGCCTCAGGAGCATTGGCATCGCTCTGGAGGACGGCGTTGATGGAGTGAGGTATCGCATCCGTGGCTAATACTGATAGAACGAGACCAGCAGGTATGCTTATTTATGGCAAGAACTCGGTTCTGGGTGCGCTGTCCGCTGAGCACCCGATCGAGAAAATCATCTTTGAGGCCGGTTCCGAGAAGGATGAACGCATCCGGATGATCAAGGACGAGGCGTCGCGGCAGAAGGTGCCGATGGAGTACAAGGTTGGATCATGGTTCCAGAAGGGTCTCGGCGATGTCCCTCATCAGGGTATTGCAGCTCAATGCGCGCGAGTGCGGCTTCTGGACATGAACGCCCTCATGGGGGCGATGCCTCCCGAGCCAGCTCACCGTTCACTCGTCCTTGTGGACCAGGTTACTGATCCCCACAATCTGGGAGCGATCATTCGTGTGGTTGCTGCGTCAAGGGCTGGCGGTCTGATCGTCACAAAGGACCGAACAAGCCCGTTCTCGCCGGCGGCAGTATCTGCGTCGGCCGGGACGGTATTCGGTCTTCCCATTGCCGTCGTGGCGAATCTGGCCTATGCCATGGAACGACTCAAGAAGGACGGCTATTGGTTGTACGGGCTGGATGCTGCCGATGGTCATGACTATCGGAAGGAGAAGTATGCCTGTCCATCCGCTTTCATTGTGGGTAGTGAGGGCGGCGGCATGCGTGAACTCACCAGGAAAAATGCGGACTTCTTCATCACGATTCCGATGAAGGCTGGTGTCGACTCGCTGAACGTCTCGACGGCACTCGCGGTCGTGCTCTTCCGTGCCATCGAGTCCTAGAGGCGCTCGCTCACAGGAACGCGTCGAGTCGTTGAGGCAGCGCTTCCTTGGGGGCGACAATGCGGCATTTGAGGAGCTACTGGGCATGTATATGCCTCTCCTCAAGTTTGTTGCCCGCAAGTACTGTGCGGAGCGAGACGAACGCGACGATTGTCTCGCTGAGGCAGTGTTGGGCTTTCTCCGTGCCATTCGCACCTACAATGTGCAACGAGGCAGCCTCGATGGATACATAGCCACGGTCGCCTCGCACAGGCTTGTCGACATGGCACGACGAGCTGCCGGCCGGCACGTTGAGCTGTCAGACACTCTCGATGGATGGGGGAGTTCCCTCGGCGACCCTGCAGAGGCAGGAGTCCCTGACATGGGAGCGCTGGCCGCTACGCTGAGCGATCATGAACGGGCGTGTTTCGAGAGACGTCTCCGAGGTGAGACTCTCGAGGTCATCGCTGCAGGATTGAACGCGTCGAAGGCGTCCGTCTCAAATGCACTGGCCAGAGCTAAATCTGTTGGCAATGCCTACGGGGGTTCGAATCCCTCCCTGCCCACCATTGCACTGGCGGGAATAGCTCAGCGGTAGAGCCCCTGCCTTCCAAGCAGGTTGTCGCGGGTCCGAATCCCGTTTCCCGCTCCAGCGTTTCAACTGGAGCCGCACTCCTCCCTCAGGGGGAAACGCCCCTCGCATTGAACTAACATGCTCAGGGGGATCGTGCATGCCCTCTCGGGCAGCTTCTGTAGTGCGGCACCTCCTACGGAGTGTTCGGTGCTCCGACGGTAATTGACTTCTTGTGCTTTTCGAGTAGTATACATACTGCTGTTTGTGTGCCTATGCA
>JAPLGH010000042.1 GCA_026390285.1 Caldisericota bacterium | reverse complement strand
TCGTTGACGTAGTACTCACGGTCCACATCATATCCCTGGGTCTCCAGAAGCGTGGCAAGAACCGACCCGAGCGCAGCTCCACGGCCATTGCCCACGTGCAGCGGTCCAGTTGGGTTGGCGCTGACGAACTCAACCTGGATCTTCTGGCCGTTCGCTTCCTTCTGAAGCAGCACTGCAGGCGCTGTGCCAAGCACGGATGTCAGCTCGTCGGCAACAAACGAATCCGAAAGCTGAATGTTGATGTAGCCGGGAGCGACTGCTTCCACGAAGCCAGCACAGCCCAAGCCTGCAACTGCAGGCTGCAGTTCCTCAGCTATGACAACAGGGGTCCTGTGCCGTGTCCTTGCCAATTTCATGGGAAGCGAGAGTGTGTAGTCGAGGAAACCGGGGCGGGACAGCGAGCATACCGCAAGAGGGGCCTCCTCCAAAGAGAGGAGGTCCTTGAGCGCAAGACTGACCTGCCGGTCTATTGTCTCACGTAGGTTCAGCACTCGGTCGGTTTCCTTTCTTGTCGCGATGACTCGTGACCAGGTGACGAGCTGCATACGTCCCATCGACACGACTTACCACCGTATTGTGCGGAGCCGACAGCAGGAGCTCGGGGGTTTCTTTTGCTTCCTGGCTGATCTTGATGAGGGCGTCGCAGAATGCGTCCATCGTCTCCTTGCTCTCGCTCTCGGTCGGCTCGACCATGAGAACCTCTTCTGCATAGGGCGGGAAGTGAGGGAAGTAGATCGTCGGGGGATGATACCCATAGTCCATCAGGCGCTTGGCTATGTCGAGCAGCGTCACGCCATACTTGTCGTAGCCCTTTGCACTCAGAACCGTTTCGTGCATGACAGGCCCGTCATAGGCAGGAGGGAAATATGGGCTCAGCAGTGTCTTGACATAGTTCGCGTTGATGACCGCCGCCCGGCTTGTCGCCAGCAGACCATCCCTGCCCATCATCCTGATATACACATAGGCACGGGCAAGTACAGCGGTATTGCCGTAGAATCCGGACATGCGGCCAATCGTCTGTGGCCTGTCCTCATCCAGCGCGTACTGACCATCCCTGCACACCACAACGGGAATGGGCAGGTAGTCGGCGAGGAATTTCTTGACACCCACAGGAGCTGCACCTGGCCCTCCACCACCGTGTGGGGTGGAAAATGTCTTGTGGAGGTTCAGATGAACCACATCAAACCCCAGATCACCCGGACGGACGAGCCCCATGAGAGCATTGAGGTTTGCCCCGTCGTAATACAGAAGTCCTCCGCGAGCATGCACGAGTTCGGCAATCTGTGTGATGTTCTCCTCAAACAGGCCCACGGTATTCGGATTTGTCAGCATGATTGCCGCCACCGTATCATCCATGAGCTTGTCCAATGCATCCATGTCGACCCCGCCTCGCTCGTTGGAGGGAACGGTCACAACCTGGAAGCCAGCCATGGTAGCTGACGCAGGGTTGGTCCCATGCGCAGAATCGGGGATCAACACCCTGGTACGCTTAGCGTCATGGTCACGCACATACGCATGGATCATGAGCATCCCGGTCAGTTCGCCATGGGCACCGCACGCGGGCTGGAGAGTGTAGTCGTCCATGCCTGTGATTTCCCGTAGTGATTGCTTGAGCTCGAACTCCATCTGCAAGATGCCCTGGTTGTCCGCCACGCTATCCAGTGGGTGACGCCCAGTGAGCCTCGGATCAGCCGCCATTCGCTCGTTGATCTTGGGGTTGTACTTCATCGTGCACGATCCGAGCGGGTAGAACCCGGTGTCGACGCCATAGTCCATCCTGGATAGATTCGTGAAATGACGCACGAGATCAAGTTCACTGACTTGCGGTAGCGATTTCGTCGCAGCACGTGCAAACTGAGGAACATTCGATTCGGCCGCAGTACCGTCTTCCTCGAACCCAAACGAGAATGCTGACCGACCTGCTACGCTCTTCTCAAATAGAGTCATCTTCCGCCACCTCAGCTCAATGCGCCGAGAACCTGCTCAAGCAGACTATCCTTGAGCATCTCGGTCGCGCAGACCAGATATGTATGAGGCATCTCCTGAACTTCCGGGGCGACGCCACGAGCAAGGGCAAGCGGCGGGAACACCGGTAATCCGGCCAGGCGCGACCGCATGTCCTTGGGGGCGATCGAACTCGCCAGAACTGCCTCGTTGAACGTGGCACTGTGCTTGAAAACACGGGTGAAGTGCCCAGTCGCCTCGAGCCTCCGGACGAGCTTCTCGAGCTTTGCCACGTTTTCACAGGCAAGCGCTCTGAATCCCGACTCGCCTACACTGCCAAGGTACACGGCAGCTGTCAGTGCACTGAGTGCGTGGTTCGAGCAGATGTTTGACGTCGCCTTCTCACGTCGAATGTCCTGCTCGCGGGCTCTCAGCGTCATGACGAATGCAGGGCGGCCCTTTGTATCGATGGACTCACCAACGATTCGACCAGGGAACTCACGGTTGTACTTCTTCAGTGTGGCAAAAACGCCAAGGTGGGGACCACCGAATGACATCGGGAGACCCAGTGACTGTCCGTCACCCACGACGACGTCTGCCCCGGTGCCAACACCATAGTTCAAC
>JAPLGH010000079.1 GCA_026390285.1 Caldisericota bacterium | reverse complement strand
GCAGTCAAGGGTGCGCTGGTCATCTCGCAAGGTGAGGATGACTCCTTCGCGGTCGACACCGCAGGCTCGATACCAGCCAGCCTCCTGCCCGACGAAACGGAGCTCCTGCAGGAGCTGTTCGACGGTCGTGCGAAGACGCGGCTTGTCTTCAGGCAGAGCGCGCATGGTCGTGTCCAGGCCGTCCGCAAAGCCCTTGAGAAGGCACTGCAGAAGGCCTATGGCAAGGGATACTTTGTCACAAACGTCCGCTATGCAGCGACGGGAATTGCCCTCTCCGTCGCGGGCGTCATCGCTGCCGGTTTATTGGGTACGACTCAGCCGGAAAAGATCTTCGGCTTCGTATTCATGTCGGTCTGGCTGTCAATATGGACATTCGGGGTCGTGGCACTTGTGACCCAGGTCATGGCGTCGTGGCGCGGACACTCCGCAGGCACATCAGGAAAACGCGCCTTCAGCCTCCCGGCGTCAGGCTGCCTGACGCTGTTCGCCATACCGTTCCTGCTGGGTGAGCTCTTCGGCACGATCGCGTTCGTCGCGATTGCGGGACCCCTGCTCCTGGCACTGGTCTTCGTGACCGCGGCAATCGACGTCGTCTTCTTCCGACTGCTGCGCGCCTATACGCCTCAAGGTCGGGTTCTCCTGGATCAGATCTATGGGTTCCGCATGTATCTCGGCACGGCCGAAAAAGACCGCATGAACATGCTGACCCCTGTCGACCACACGCCGGAGACATTCGAACGCTATCTACCCTATGCGCTGGCCCTCGACGTCGAACAACAGTGGAGCGAGAACTTTGCCGACGTCCTGGAGCGCACGGACGCATCCGGTCAACTAACCTATCAGCCTGTGTGGTTCTCCAGCAAGACGTTGCGCTCCACGAACTTCTCGACACTCGGGTCGTCACTTTCGGGGGCCTTTGCATCCTCGATCGGAGGGGGTGGTGGCTCCGGAGGCGGCGGAGGCGGCGGTGGAGGGGGTGGATGGTAGCCCGTTCTAAGCGCGCGCTGACGGCCTGTCTGGCTCTCATTGCAGTGCTCTCGGTTGTCGGCAGCGTGCGTGCGGCTGCGCCCACTGAAGTCCGGTCCCTGATCTCGACGGTCACTACCTTTGCAAGCGGAAGTATCGAGGTACGAGAGCAGCTGACACTTGTGTCGACCAGCAATACGATCAGCAGGACCCTCTCGCAGGACGTCCGCGACGTACGCCCAGGCAGTCGCGCAACTCCTTCGTGGCGTGTCCAGCACGTCAGCCTCGACGGAAACCCGGCCTCATGGCGCATGAGGTCCCCATCACCCAGCCGACTGACACTGGACATCGGAACCGACGTCACGCCTGGCGTCCACTCGCTGGATCTGACGTTCATCACGGACCGGTTCCTGGTGGCAGGCGCATCCAGGGCAGACCTCGCCTGGGATGCCACGGGAGCCTGGAACGCCCCGGTGGCGCAGGCTGCCGTCGTCGTGATGCCTCCCCCTGGCGCCGAGCGTGCCCTGGCAGGAGCAGGCGCCTACGTGCAGAATGCCGTAGGGCGCATCGCCTCCTTGCAGGCCGTTGCGGACATGGATGGTGACCTCAGAATACGGGCCGAACGACCGCTGACTGCGGGCGAGCGGCTTGTCGTCCACGCAGCGTGGCCAGGCGGGTTCGTCGACGTCCCGACGGGAAGCATGCGCACAGACTGGTTCGTACGCGACTGGGGTGGCGTCGTCATGGGGCTTCTCGGACTTCTCGTTCTGGCAGGCTACTTTCAGTCAGCATGGAACGCGGTCGGCCGGGACCCTCCGCGAACAGCGATCATCCCACGGTTTGATCCCCCCGAGGGCATGTCTCCTGCCGGTATGCGCTATGTCCGCCGCATGGCGTTCGACGGCACGGCATTCGCGGCCAACCTGCTGGACATGGGCTCACGTGGTGCAGTGACGGTGACCCAGGAACACGGCACGACGGTCCTTCGCCGCACCAGCACCCCGTCCACAACCCTGCCCCCCGACGAACAGGTCATGGCGGACCACATGTTCGGCGACAGTCAGGGAGCCCTGACCGTCACGCACTACGCTCAGCCTGTCCTGCAGGCGGCGCAGACGGCACTCAGAACGTACCT
Organism: Caldisericota bacterium; assembly: GCA_026390285.1. Lineage (GTDB taxonomy): Bacteria > Caldisericota > Caldisericia > Cryosericales > Cryosericaceae > Cryosericum. The sequence continues at coordinate 8,110 of JAPLGH010000079.1, read as the reverse complement.
CGACGCACACTACCGGACATCGTATTTTGGGCTGCACCGACGTGAAACACTGGCAGGCATCGGCATCTCCTTTGTCACGGCCGTCGCCGCCGGCATGGCGCAGGCGACGACGCGCGCCAGCGCGCTGGCATACCTGTTCCTGCTTGCCTGGCTCTCGATCTGGTCCGCGGCGGTCGCGTTCGTCTGGTCATCCCTGGTCAGAACGTGGAAGACACAGCCGGTCATCCATCCGGTCAGGCCGACCTCGTTTCTGGGAGCCCTCACCATCGGCATGGCCGCAACGGAAGAGAAGAAGGCTCAAAGCGCCAGCACCTCAATGGCAGTGTACTTCTCCGGCTTCTGGTTCGTGGGAGCAGGCATGTTCTTCCGCGTGGCCACCGTCCCGGTAGCTGTCCTCGTGGTTGCCATGGCCGTTCTGGACGTCGTCTACGGCCGGCTCATGCCCAGCTGGACACTCCGGGGACGGCAAGCCGTGGACGAAGCGGACGGCTTTGCCCTGTATCTGAAGGTGGCGGAGAAACAGCGCATGCACTGGTTTCACCCGCCCGAGAAAACGCCGGAGCTTCTGGAACGATACCTGCCGTACGCCCTTGCGCTCGGTGTCCAGCAGGAGTGGTCAGAGCAGTTCCGCGACACGGTCGAACAGAACACAGCGTCTTCCTCAATGTAGCGCTGGAATACCGTCCTCAATTGCGCTATGTTGTCTGCTGGATCACGAAGCTAAAGGAGTACATATGAGAAAGCGTGGAATGCTGACCCTGGCCGTCCTCGTGGCGACCGCACTCCTCCTGTCCATGCCTGGACTGGCTCTGGCCGAACAGGAGCGCATCACCAGTTTCGACAGCGCAATCACGGTCAACCAGGATGGTACGTTGCGGGTCGAGAATACCATCACGGCCGTCGTGACCAGCGATCAGATCCAGCATGGAATCTATTATGACTTCCCGACCATCTATTCCAATACCAAGACCGGCGGCCGGCTCGTAATCGACTTCCGTGTCCTTGGCGTCCAGCGCGACGGTCAGGCCGAGCCGTACACGGTAGAGAACTGGGAAAACGGCAAGCGCGTGAAGATCGGAAGCGCCGATACGTTCATCGAGCCCGGTGAACACACGTGGATGCTGAGGTTCAGCGTGGACCGTGAGCTGGGCTACTTCGCCGACCACGACGAGCTGTATTGGAACGTCATCGGCAACGGGTGGCTCTTCCCCATCGAGCACGCATCCGCGACCGTCACGCTTCCCGCGGGCGCTGCCGCAAAGATCACCGGCCTCATCGCCTACACAGGCGCCGCCGGCTCGACGGCAAGCGCCGTGAGGACGACACAGAGCGCTGACGGAACTCCGACGTTCGTCACGACCTCCATCCTCAACCCCAGAGAGGGCCTGACCATTGTCGTCGGATGGCCCAAGGGGTTCGTCCAGGCACCGACCGCAGCAACACGCTTCGGCTGGTTCCTCCGCGACAACGGCGCCCTCATCGCCGGTCTCCTCGGTGTGCTGCTCGTCTTCCTGTACTACATGATCGTATGGTATCGCTACGGCAAGGACCCCGACCGCGGCACGATCTTCGCGCGCTTTGCGCCGCCCGAAGGGATGTCACCCGGAGGCGTCCGGTATCTCTCCAGAATGGCCCACGACAGCAAGACGTTCACCGCTGCACTGATCGACATGGCCGTGAAGCGGTATATCAGCATTCACCAGGAACGCCACAAATACTGGATCGAGCGGGACACTGCTCCTGAGTCCGTCCTGTCCGACGACGAGCTCGCTCTTGCCGGAGTCCTCATCGGGACCAGCGCGCGCGTGGACTTCGAACGAGAGCATGCAGAGGAGATTCAGCAGGCCATCCTCGCCAGCAAGAGACCCTTGGAGGCCGACTACCAGCCAAGGTTCTTCGTCAGCAACATCGGGTACCTCTTGACCGGAATCCTGCTCTCCATTGGGGTGGCAGTGCTCACGTTCTTCCTGTCCACCCGGGGGAACACGCTGCAATTCGTGGCCCTGATTGTCGTTGGCGTCGCGCTCGCCGCCATGGCAGTCGTCTTCGGCTCCACGCTCAAATCGTACACGCAGCAGGGCAGGAAGCTCGTGGACGAAGTAGCCGGGTTCAAGATGTACCTCTCGGTCACCGAGAAGGACCGCATGAACCTGCTCAACCCACCCGAGCGGACGCCCGAGATGTTCGAGAAGTTCCTTCCGTTCGCCCTGGCACTGGATGTCGAGCAGCGCTGGTCGGAGCAGTTTGCCAGCGTGTTCGCCCGCATGGCAGCGGAGGGACGCCCGTATGCCCCCGTCTGGTACCATGGAATGTACTGGAACCCCGTCAATCCAGCGGCGTTTGCCAGCAGCGTCGGAAACGGGTTCAGCAATGCCATCAGCGCCTCGGCAGTGGCACCTGGCAGCAAATCCGGGTTCGGTGGCGGTGGAGGCGGCGGCTTCAGCGGAGGCGGAGGCGGCGGAGGCGGAGGCGGAGGCTGGTAGAGCCCTGCCTTCGGCAGATGTGCCACAAGGACGGCCCCGGGGTATCCTCCCTGGGCCGTCTTCATTTCTGTGTTCAGACCCTCGGGGCCTCGGCCTCCTTCTGGAGCTGTTCGCGGCGCCTGCGATAGAGGACAATCGGCAAGTCACCCTGGATGAGCTTCTCCCCTCCGTTCAGACTGCTCACGAACGGCCGCTGGGTCTGTACGACGCGACGGTCCTGGTGCGCGATGGTGATGTCTGACAGCCCGGTCAGCAGGTCGACCAGCTGACGGACGACAGGAAACCGGCCAAAGCTTCTGTAGAAGCGAAGGTAGAGAATGCTGTGCTCTTCGTCCACGCAGACGAACGCCGCGGTGATGCGGGCATTCGGGCCCAGGTTGTTCTGCCAGAGGTTGGGGAAGACGAAGGTCAGCTGCGACTCGCGGTCCGGGACCGTCATTTCGTCTGGCCGGCGAGGCTTTTGACCCTGGTCCTTCTCGTTATCCACCCATACGCGCAGGATGTTGCCGTCCAAGTCGGCCACGGGGCCGTTGACGACCGTCCGGTTCCCTGCGCCGATTGTGTTGTAGTGAACGAAGGGCAAGTGGACGACGTCCAGCTGATTCTCGATGGCACGCGCATAGAATGCATTCCATGGGTCACGCCAAGTGCCATAGATCAGCCTCGTGTCGTCCAGCCCGGGGATAAACGGCAGCTCGGGATATTCCTCGCGCGGTTCGCCCCACCACACGTAAATGTAGCCGTGTGCTTCACGCACGACAAATGCGTCACCCTGGAAAGTGGCCGGCACGGGGGCGTCCCTGCCGTTCGCAGGGATGACCGTCACACGGCCTCTGCCATCATACTGCAAGCCGTGGAACGGGCACTCCACGCAGTCCCCCTTGAGCTTGCCTGCGCTGAGTGCAACCCCACGGTGGATACAGTGATCGCTCATGCAGGACGCCGCACCCCTTGTATCCCGCCACAGGACCAGATCCCTGCCCATCCGCCGGACAGCGAGAAGTGCTCCCTGTTTGACCTCGCGAGACTCAAGAATGACATACCACTGGTTTCGGATCATCGTATTACCTCCCTTTCATTGCGACTCATTCTCCTCAGACCAGGACTCCAGGATTCAATGCCTGGAAAGGGTCGAAGTTCATCTCTTCCTTGCCTTCTTCTTCAGTTTCTCTTCTGCGAGCCGAGTATTCTCGGCCACCCTGAACTTGACAATCCTGCTTATCAGGTCGTACGGCAGGGGCTTGTCGATGGGGGACTGCACTGAACCTTTTCCCCCTTTGTACTGCGACAGTTCAAGTCTAAATGCTTCAATTCCACGTGGGGCCGGATAGAAACCTATGTGTTTCTTGTACGCAGCGAAGCAGACCAGATTCCCATGCAGTGCAAAGGCGGGCATTTGACAGCTTATCCTTTCTTCTGCATCTGGAGCAGCCTTCCTTATGACTTCTCTCAGCTTCTTGAGTATCTCCTGAACTTCATCTGGAGACTCTGAAATGTATCCATCAATTGAATCAATGGGATCCTTTCGGGTGTCCATGTCTTCTCCTCTCATACCCTCCAAGCCCTCAGGCCGGCTGCTCCGCTGAGTTCAAGATGCACACAACCTCAGACTTGACCCTCTCGGGATAACTAGTCCGTCGGTGTGTCGTGATCCGGGATGAGTACTTCAACGTTTCTAACGTTCGGGATGAGGTATCCAACGAGCCCGACGACCGCTCCAGTCAGGCCTGCCCATATGAACATCAACGAGATGCCCGCTCCCGTGCCTGTGCCGGTCAGCCAGCCAAACACTGGAGCCAACCTCCCAGCAGGCATCATCGCCGGCCCGAACACCTTGTCTGCCAGCGGGCCCGAGGCAAGCATGGCGACGGGAACCGTGACCTGTGCGATGAGGCGGCGCACCGAGAACACGCGCCCCTGCAGCGCAGGGGGAACCTTGGACTGCCAGATAGCCTGGTTGCTGCCGTTGAGAACCGTCATGACCACCATCATAAGGAAGGACCCAACCATCCATACCGGCAGCGACCGCCCGAGGCCGACGACCAGCATGCCAAGCAACGAGGTTAGCACCATGCCCATCAGCACTCCGTTCACCTTGCGCTTTGGGCCTCCCCATGCCGTGAGCAGGACCCCGCCGGCTACACCGCCGACCGCCGCGGCTGACTCCGTGTATCCCAGCGTCGTCGCGTTGTTGCCGGTGCGAGCAAGGATCAGTGCTGGGGAGATCGTAAGGCACAAGCTGGCAATGAGGTTCAATGCGAAGAACATCATCTGAAGGTCGAACAGCGGCCGGTGCTGCCAGATGTATCGGAAGCCGAACATGGACTGTCGGAACAGGCTCTCGGAGCGCTCGGACTTGACCTGAGGCGGGTTCGGAATACTGACGATGACCAGTGCCCCGAGCGCGACGAGGAAAGTGGCGAGATCGATGACAAAGATGACCCACAACCGCCCAAAACCCAGTACTCCCACGAGCCCTCCTGCAAGAATAGGCGCCACGATACCCGACCCGCTCTCCGCCATCGAGATCATGCCGCTTGCCCGCTGGTATTGCTTCTTTGGCACCATCATGCTGATCGCTGCACTGTATGCCGGCCACTGGAATGTCCCGAATGCCGCAGACAGCGCGCCGGTCACGTAGAGATGCCACAACTGCAGGTGACCCGTCAGGAACAGGACGAGAACGACCAGTGTCATCACGGCAGCCGCCAGGTCGGAGAGCGCCATGGTCCACTTCCGGTTCCAGCGATCGACCAGCACCCCGGCGATCGGACTCATCATGATCATGGGGGCGAAATTGAAGAAGGCGACCATCGACAGCGCGGTGGCGAGTCCTGTCGTGTGGTATGCCCACAATGTCAGCGCGAATCCGCTCATCGCCGTCCCGACCAGGGACACGACCTGTCCAAACCAGACGATGGTGAACGCCGTCATCCCCTTCGGCCTGCGCGATGGAACGCCGGTCGTCTGCACTTCAGTTCCAGTAACGTCTTCCATGGTCACGTCCATTCCTGATATGGGGTCAGCTGGTAATTTGGTGAGCAGTGGTACACACGCCAAGTCTGTCAGGTCCGGCCATCAACGTCTCCCGCGACAGCGCCAGGGACTGGATTCCCGCCTTCGCGGAGAAGCGCCCCTCGCATTGGAAAGAAATGCTCGGGGGAATGACGGAAAGGGACGCCGCCAGCGTCTCAGGTCAGGCTTGGGTTTCTTTCTGCCGCCGGTCGAGCTCCTGCTGGATACGACGCTGTTCCCAGTCCTTGCCCAGAAACCGTCCAATCCCAAAGACCGAGATTGCATGCACGGCGAGCACGACACCCCATCCGATGAGCGGCCAAATAAACCAGATGATGCCGTCGTTCTTGTGGAGCGTGGCAAGGTTCAGGGCGACCAGGGCTACGTTGGCCAAGAGATACATGGCTGCGTGGGCGTAGAACCCCTTGATCTCCTGGACCCGGTCTCTTGCCTTCTGGTACTCCTCGAGCTCTGTCACGCGCGTACCTCGCGCGCTGCTTCAAGGACAGCCGCGATGTGTCTCTTGACCCTCACCTTGCGCCATTCGCGCACGATCTTGCCCTCGGGGTCGATCATGAACGTGGTCCGCTCAGTCCCCATGAAGTCATGGCCGGCAAGCCTCTTCCCCTTCCAGACACCAAGCTCCTCGAGCAGGACGTGCTGGGGGTCCGAAAGCAGGGTGAATGTGAGGCTGTCCTTCGTGGCGAACCGCGTATGTGACACGACCGAATCGGCGCTGATGCCAAAAATGCGGAAACCGAGTCGGAGAAACTCGTCCTGCTGGTCCTGAAAGCCCATTGCCTCCTGCGAGCATCCCGGCGTCATGTCTTTGGGATAGCAGTAGAGGACGATCCAATGGCCCCGCAGGTTTGTGTCCCGTACCGTCCCGCCGTGCTGGTCCTGCAGTTCGAAGGCTGGAAGTGTATCGCCGACTGTCGTCATGTCTGCCTCCTGGTCGAGAGTGTCCTCAGTATATCGCAAAACTGTCCTGCATCACGCTCTCCGTGACAGGAGATGCGCCAGCTCGGCGGCCGCCTGGGCCAGCAGGGCCCGTCCGTTTTCCATGGCCTCGCGTTCATTCATGGGACGGTCGAGGATCGTGACAAAAACGTCGATTCCGGCCTCTCGCACCAGTGCTCGATCGCGCACGGCCCCGGCAATGGCTATGGTCAACCCCTCCGGCGAGACTTTGCGAAAACGCCGCGCTACACGGACCGGGGCCTTGCCGTACACCGTCTGGGCGTCGATGCTTCCCTCGCCGGTCACGAGCACGTCACATCCAGCGGCTCGGGCGTCGAAGTTCTCCAAGTCCATGAAGAGTTCGGCGCCTGGTTCCAGATGACCCCCCAGCCATGCGACTGCTGCACCACCGACACCACCGGCAGCACCCGCCCCAGGCATGTCGTGCATCCGTACGCCCGTCGTCTGGAGCGTGATGTCGGCCAGCCGTTCCAGGCCCTTCTCCAACACTGTCACCATGTCGGGCGTGGCTCCCTTCTGCGGACCAAACACCGCGGCCGCTCCTGTCGGGCCGAGCAGAGGATTGGTCACGTCGCTGGCGACGACCAGCCTGGCCTGCTTCGCCGATGGGCTTGCCACGGCACGAGTCAGCCGGGACAGTCCCTCACCTCCCCGCCATGCCGCATTTCCGGCCTCGTCAGTGATGCTGAAACCCAGTGCGGCCAGCATGCCCAGTCCACCATCGACCGTGGCAGATCCCCCGATGCCCAGGATGATACGGTCCGCACCGTGTTCAAGTGCGTGTTTGATCAGCAGACCCGTCCCCCAGGTGGTCGTGAGCATGGGATTTCGTTCCTCAGTGGCAATCAGCGCCCAGCCAGACGCCTTTGCCATCTCGATGACCGCCGTCTGACCAAGCCACGCCACAGGGGCCTCGATGGGGCGCATCAGGGGATCCAACGTGCTGACGAATTCGACGCGTGCGCCCAGTGTCGCGGCAACATCGATGGTCCCGTCGCCGCCGTCGGCAAGGTAGACCTTCTCGACCTGAAATCCGGCACCCTCGAACACCTCGGCCACAGCATCGGTGGCGACTTTCGTGGAAATGCTTCCCTTGAACGCGTTCATGCTGACCAGTACTTTCCCCATGGTACCCCCTTAGTGCCTGCTCAGTGCACCAGCAGAGACAAGAAAGACATCTCCGCAAACACGGCCGATCCTGTGACCATCGATCCGATGGTCATGCCTGGCCATGCAGTACGTGTCCATTGTAGCGCCAGCGCGGCGGGATGCCAGCCCCGCGTTGCATCATCTTCAGTCATCGTGAACTCCCTCTGCCCCATCCCGAAAAAATCATCGTGATACGAGAGGAGGTAGCCATGATGCTGACATCCTTGTGTGATCAGGAGGGTGATCCTGGGAGCAGTGACCCTGGTCCCCCCGAGCCCTTTGGTCCAAGGCCCCCGAGCATTTCTTTCCAATACGAGGGGTGCTTCTGAGGGGTGCTTCCCCACGAGACCCTCTCCCTGGTGCAGGCAACGGAAGCACGTGGTTGGTCTTGCTGTGGTAGAGGCTCTTGTCTGGATGTACCACCTTGCCGGGGAGCTCTGTGGGAAGAGACTCCAGGTAGCCATGCCGGAGCTCCTGCGTGC
>JAPLGH010000091.1 GCA_026390285.1 Caldisericota bacterium | reverse complement strand
CGAGAAGGAAATTGAACTTCTGATCGGTCCCGCCCAGTTCGACGTCTGCCTCGACGGCCACCGAATCATATCCCTGCATGAGGGGATAGAAGAACTCATGGAAGAAGATCGGGACCTGGTCGCGGTAGCGCTTGGAGAAATCGTCCCGCTGCAGAATCTGCTGGATGGTGAACCGTGAAGCGAGGCGGATGATCTCCTCGAACGTCAGTTTGGACAGCCATTCCCCGTTGTAGCGAACCTCCGTCTTCTGCGGGTCGAGAATGCGGTAGACCTGCTCGAAATAGGTCTTGGCATTGGCGTCGATCTGTTCGCCCGTCAGGGGTGGACGCGTCTTGGAGCGTCCGGACGGATCCCCGATTCTGGCGGTATAGTCGCCAATGATAAACACGACTTGGTGACCCAGGTCCTGAAACTGGCGCAGCTTGTCGAGGACGACGGCATGGCCGAGATGCAGGTCGGGCGCACTCGGATCCGCTCCCAGCTTCACCCGCAATGCCTTCCCCGAAACGAGGGAACTCCTGATCTTGGCCGCCAAGCCTTCTTCACTCACAATTTCCGCTGTTCCACGCCGCAAGATACCCAGCTGACGCTGGACTTCCTGCTCCACCTGTGCCTTTTCCATTTTCACCTCTTTCATGGAATGTCGCTTTCTCCCTTCCAGGCGATCATGACAACTGTTCCGCGCTCCACGACAACCTGCTGGACGAGGCCGCAGGCGATGTTGCTGAGGGTTCTGGTCGACCCCTGCTGCACGACTGCGCGCAACAGGGGGTAAGCGAATCCCGTCACGCTCAGCTCGACCTCCGGGGTCACGGGAACAAATGAGACGGTCGTGCCCGACAGGAGCTGCAGGACGTTGTTGCCCATGAGCGGCCTGACGAGACACCGGTCATCCTCGAACGTGATGTCCTCGAAGTCGGCGAGATGCCGCGCTGCAAGCTGAAGGTTGAACAGACAGTGATCGAGTCTTCCTCCGAGTCCGGCTAGCACGAGTATGCTGCCATGCTGTTCCATCGCCACCAGCAGGTCAAATGCAGCCTCGAGGTCGGAGACGTCCTTGTGGGCCGGCAGGGTTACCACTCGCGTGCGCTCTCTGTCCAGCCCAGCCAGCAGTTCGGGACTCACGGAGTCGCCGTCACCGACAAACAGGTCGGGGGTCAGCCCAAGTTCGGATATCACGGCGAGGCCACGATCGACGGCGACCAGAAACGCGCCCGAGAAGTCGACAGTGCGCAGGTACGAGAACGAGCCAGGGTCTCCCCCGGCGAAGACAATCGTGAGTACCGCAGACATGGCTCCCTCCTCAGGTACCCTTGAGGAGTCGTACAAATGCAGGAGCGTCGGGGGCCCGGAAGAATGCCGTTCCCGCCATAAGCTCGTCTGCACCTGCGTCGCGAAGAGCCGCTGCGTTCGATGCGTCCACTCCCCCATCGACGGCTATGCGAAGACGTGTTCCAGTCCGGTCCGCAGCCGAGCGGAGCGCCCGGACCTTTGCCAGCGTCCCCGGCAGAAACGACTGCCCCCCAAAACCGGGCTCCACCGACATCAGGAGCACCGTGTCGACACTGCCGAGGAGAGGGAAAACCGACTCTACTTGTGTCGCAGGGTTGACCGCGACACCCTTGCGGATGCCGGAGCCGTTCAACAGCTCAAGCGCCCGGAATGGGAATCGCGTCGCTTCCACATGAAAGAGCAGCTCGGCCACGCGCGCCGCGACGAACGCGTCGAAGGCTTCCTCGGGGTGCTCGATCATCAGGTGGACGCAGCACGGCAGCCCTGACGCCCTGACGATGTCGGCAGCGATCGACGAGCCGAACGAGATGTTAGGGACAAACCGGCCGTCCATGAT
>JAPLGH010000109.1 GCA_026390285.1 Caldisericota bacterium | reverse complement strand
CGATGAGGCGATCGAGCTCTGGAAGAGGCGAACGCGGAACTACGCCAAACGGCAGGAGACGTGGTTCAGAACAGAGAAGCGTGTTTACTGGATCGATGTGTCTGAACAGGCATCTGGCTCAGTTCTGGCGCAGGCGACCGCGCTTGTCGAATCCACCGCTGGAGCACAGACCAGATGATGACGGAACGCCAGTTGATGGAACGGGCGCACCAGCTCGAGCGGGAGTATGCGATCGAAATCGAGAGTATTCGCGAAGTTCAGCACCGCAATTTCATGCGTATCCTCGATGCATTTCACGCCGCCCGCCTGGCGACGTCGGACCTGCGTCCCATGTCGGGTTACGGCATCGGGGACAGCCTGCGGGACAAGACAGAACGCGTGTTTGCTACCCTCTATGGGGCACAAGCCGCACTGGTGCGCCCGCAGATCATTTCAGGAACTCACGCTCTCGCTATCGCGCTGTTTGGAGTGCTTCGTCCCCGGGATTTGCTGTGCTGCGTGACGGGGGCCCCCTACGATACGATGGAGGAAATCATAGGAATCCGCCCATCTGACGGTTCGCTTGCAGAGTTCGGTGTCGGCTATGCCCAGTGTGACATCACGACATCACCCTCAGAACTCTGGGAGGGTCAACTCGAGCAGTGCTTCTCGGCCCAGCATCCGAAACTCGTCCTGATTCAGCGAAGTCGGGGATATAAGCGCGTCCGGGCGCTTCGCGAGGGCGAGATCGCACGCATGATCTTGTCCGTAAAACGCGTGTCGCCTGAGAGTCTGGTCCTGGTCGACAACTGCTATGGTGACCTTCTTGAGGATCGTGAGCCGACAATGGACGGAGCGGATCTGTTGGCTTCATCCTTCATGAAGAACATTGGAGCAGGGGTTGTTCCGACTGGCGGCTACGTGGTAGGCACTTCCAGGGCTGTCGCGTTGGCCGCGACTCGCTACTCGAGCCCAGGGGTGGGAGCCGAGATTGGGCCGAATCTTGGGTTCGCAGAAGCGTTCCTGCGGGGTTTGCTCTTTGCTCCGACAGTCCTTGAACAGGTGCTGACTGGCAATCTCCTTGCAAGTGCGCTTCTGCAGGAAAATGGCTTTTCGGTGGATCCGGGACCACACGAGCTCCGTGGAGACATTGTTCTGCGCATCGAGTGCGGGTCGAGGGAACGATTTATTGCTTTTGCGCGTGCCGTACAGGAATGCTCCGCATTGGATGCTGATGTCGTGCCTGAGCCGAGCCGCATGCAAGGATATGAGACAGAAGTCCTGATGGCTGGCGGAACCCTTGTCCAGGGATCGACGGTCGAACTGAGTTTCGACGGGCCTTTTCGTGAGCCATACGTGGGGTATTTGCAGGGAGGTCTGAATACATGGCAGGTCGTGCAGGCGACCGCGCGGGGAATCGTGTACACTATGAAGGTGCTCAAGTAGTGTCGCCGTCGGCCATTCGTGATAGAATGTCCGAACGAGGGAATGCCGGAAGAAATGACGGGAGATCGTTATGACAAACTTGAGAAGGATTGATCCAGAGGTAGCTGACGCACTGAACAGGGAACTGCACCGCCAGCAAAACAACATTGAACTCATCGCCTCTGAGAACTTCGTGTCCGAAGAAGTCTTGGCTGCGCAGGGTTCAGTCCTGACAAACAAGTACGCTGAGGGATACCCGGGCAGACGCTACTATGGCGGTTGTGAGTATGTCGATATCATAGAGACACTGGCTATCGAACGTGCCAAGGCGCTTTTCGGCGCTGAGGGAGCGAACGTTCAGCCTCACTCTGGAACACAGGCCAATCTCGAGGTTTACTTCTCCGTTCTGCAGCCAGGAGACACGATGCTGAGCATGTCTCTTGCCGACGGAGGGCACCGACAATCACCTCATGCTCGTCGATCTCACGTCGAAGGGCGTAACAGGCAAAGAAGTTCAAGCTCTCTTGGAGACTGTAGGCATTACTGTCAACAAGAATGCCATTCCCTTCGATCCGTTGCTGCCGAACAAGGCAAGTGGCATACGGCTCGGGACTGCAGCTACGACCAGTCGCGGCATGCGTGAGCCAGAGATGGTCGAAATCGCCGCCCCGATTGATGAGATGATCGTTGCACGCGACGACGAGGTGAAGCTGGCTCAGATTCGAAGCCGCGTCACGGCGCTGACGAACCGTTTTCCGCTCTATGCAGGCGAAACCTACTAGGGGGAACTGATGAACTATCCTAACCTTCAGGTACTGGACCATCCTCTGATACGACACAAGTTGACCCTTCTCCGTAACAAGAACACGACCCACAAGGATTTCCGTGAGCTTGCAGAGGAACTTGCCGGGCTCATGACGTACGAGGTGTGCAGGAACATGCGGACCAAGGCTTGCCCCATAGAGACCCCCCTGGAGCCCTACGATGGGCAGGAACTGGAGAACGAAGTCACAATAGTGCCCGTGCTTCGAGCAGGACTTGTCATGGCTCAGGGGATGCTGGACATGATTCCTCATGCCAAGGTGGGGCACATCGGTCTGTTTAGAGACGAGAAGACTCTGCAGCCGGTTCAGTACTATTGCAAGCTTCCCCTGAGCACTCCTGGGTCGGATGTATTCATCGTGGACCCGATGCTTGCAACTGGTGGCAGTGCGTCCATGGCCATTTCACTCGTCAAGGAACGCCATCCTTGGAGCATCTCCTTCTGTTGCATCATTGCAGCACCAGAGGGCATCGAGGTGCTGCAGCGCGAGCATCCCGACGTAAAGATTGTCACGCTGGAAGTCGACCGTTGTTTGAACGAGAATGGATATATCCTTCCCGGTCTTGGCGATGCCGGGGACAGGATATACGGGACGAAGTAGCCCATGCATCTTGTCATCACGCAGGCACAACTCTGGTCGTTTCTTCTCGCTCTGGCGCTGAGCCTTGTGCTGACGCCGGTCTTCATGAAACTTGGGCTGCGCCTTGGGATCACCGACAAGCCGGCGGCCAGTGTTGAGGCTTGTGTCAACAGGGGACGCCATAGAGTGAATCAGAAGGTGACTCCCCGTACTGGCGGCATTGCCATCGTGGTCGCGTTCATCGTGGCTGTGTTCTTCTTCGATTCGCTCACAGTGCAGTTGAAGGGGATCCTTGTCGGTGGAGGCATCGTGTTTATCGGCATGCTCCTGGATGACATGTTCGACATCCCTGCCTTGCTGAAGCTGCTGATACAGTCGGTGGCAGCTATCGTCGTTATCGCGTTTGGGGTCCGTGTGACCGCATTCACCAATTTCCTTCACGGGGGGTTCTTTCAGCTTGGCATCGGTGGCATCATCCTTACCTACTTCTGGATCGTGGGGATCACCAATGCGCTGAACCTGATCGATGGACTAGATGGTCTTGCAGGCGGCGTCGCTGCGCTGATCCTCCTCGCTATGTTCTTCTTCGCGGCGCTCAAGGACATGGTAACCATGGGGGCCATCCTTGTTGCACTGCTCGGTGCTGTCCTTGGATTCCTTGTCTTCAACTACAATCCGGCAAAGGTGTTTCTTGGTGACGCCGGGTCCGAGTTTCTTGGGTTCATGATTGCGAGCCTCTCCGTCTATGGTGCCCTCAAGTTGCCGACGACTGTCATGTTCATTGTTTCGATCTTCGCGCTCGGCATTCCCATCGTCGAGACAGTCTCCAGCATTTTCCGCCGGACGGCGAGGCACCAGTCTCCCATGGTAGCGGACAACGGGCATTTCCACTATCTGTTGCTGTTCCGCGGGTGGAGCCAGCGCCGCATCACAACCCTGTATTACCTGGTAACGTTCGTGCTGTGCTCGATTGGGCTGGCCATCGCTCTTCTGGGAGTCCACTGATATGCTGCATAACGTGGTTTCCATTTTTGGCACGCGTCCCGAGGCAATCAAGATGGCTCCCATTGTCAAAGCGTTGGAGTCCGACCCCAGGTTTGACAGTCACGTGCTGCTGACCGGCCAGCACATGCAGATGTTGGACGACGTCGTACGAATGTTCGGGATCAGAGTGTGGCGAGATCTTGGCGTAATGAAACAGCGCCAAACGCTTCCCTACTTGACGGCGGCGCTTGCAATTCAGATTTCCGATGCCCTGGCTGAGCTTCAGCCGGACATGGTTCTGGTCCACGGAGACACCACCACGACGTTCATGGGCGCACTCGCTGCAACATATGCAAAAATCCCGGTAGGTCATGTTGAAGCGGGACTGAGGTCTCACCAGAAGTTCAGCCCTTTCCCCGAAGAAGTGAACCGAATGCTCACGGATCAGGTTTCCGACCTCTGTTTCGCACCTACTGATGAAGCCAGACAGAATCTCCTGCGGGCAGGTATCGATGCTAGCAGGATCGATGTGGTCGGCAACTCAATCGTAGACGCCGTCCAGATAGCCTTGCCTCACCTTCGTGTTCCGGATATCATGTCGAGAGTACGGCCGGACAGTCCGATAGTCGTCATGACGGCACATCGTCGCGAAAACTGGGATACCGGCATTGCCATCTTCTCGGACGCGCTTGTGAAGCTGTCCAGTTCACATCCGGAATTGACGTTTGTCTTTCCCGTGCATCTCAATCCGGTTGTGCGAGAAACAGTGTTCGGGATTGCGTCGGGACTGCCGAACGTGGTACTCACCGACCCACTTCCCTACTTCGATTTCCTGTATATGCTTGAGCATTGTGTCGCTGTTCTCAGTGACTCGGGCGGGATTCAGGAAGAGTCCGTGACGCTTCACAAACCGATGCTGTTGCTTCGTGAGGTCACCGAGCGGCCCGAGGCTGTGACGAGCGGCTGGGTCAAGCTGGTCGGCCAGGACGGAGACTTTATTGTGTCGTCATTCGAGCAGCTCGCTGCAAGTGGTTTTGCAGGTTCACACATAGATGGGGCGAACCCATATGGCGATGGGACAACTGCAGCGCAGATAGTCACTCGCATCGACGACTATCTCAACGCAACTCACCGAGGAGGGTAACGTATGACCATGGAACAGAGCTTTCTCATCGAGGGAGGGATCTCGCTGAACGGTTCGGTTCGGTGCAGCGGCGCTAAGAACTCTATCCTGCCGCTGGTGGCAGCTGCAATTGCCGTCCGCGACGTCGTCAGTTTCCAGAATGTTCCGGACATCAGCGACCTTCAGTCTCTGCTCACTCTTGTTCAGGCAATGGGGGTCAAACTGGTTTCTTTCGTTGATGGAGAGCTTGTCCTTGATACTCGTGGACCCATCGAGACGCGTGTCGAGAACACCAACGGCTACAGCTTGCGTGGAACGCAGACACTGGTAGGAGCACTTCTTGGGCGCGAGCACCGAGCCATGCTCCCATCGCTGGGCGGCTGCAGTATTGGTGCTCGGCCGATCGACCTGCACATCAAGGGTCTGAGAGCCATGGGCACGCAGTTCGAGTGGAAAGACGGCTATCTTGTGGGTCAAGCCGCAGCTCTCAAGGCGTGCGACGTCTATCTTGACTTTCCAAGCGTGGGTGCGACGGAAAATGTCCTGTTGGCAGCTGCTCTTGCCGAAGGTACAACGCGCGTCTTCAACGCGGCCCAGGAGCCCGAGGTGTACGATCTCATCTCCTTCCTTAATAAAGCGGGCGCCCGCATCGTGCCAGTGTTTCCATTCGGGTTCCGTGTCGAAGGCGTTCCTCAGCTGCACGGGGCGTCACACCGCATTATCGGCGACCGCATCGAAGCTTCGACACTGATGCTGGCCACGGCCATTACGCAGGGCGAGGCTACTATCACGGGCATCGACGCCCGCCATATCTGGTCGATTATCGCCAAACTGCGAGAGACAGGGGCGGCGGTCGAGGTCGAGGGCGATGATGCCGTCGTTGTCAAGGGCGTTCCAGAATATCGGTCGACTGATATTCGCACCCTGACGTTCCCAGGGTATCCGACAGACGCCCAGCCTCAGATGACCGCCTACCTGACATTGGCACGTGGCAATTCGATAGTTGTCGAGAGTATCTTCGAGAACCGCTTCGGCGCCATCCTGGAACTTGAGCGCATGGGAGCCCGTATCAAGGTGGCGGAAGAAACAGCCATTATCGAGGGCGTGGAGTCTCTGAACTCGGCGACAGTCCAGGCAAAGGACCTGCGGGGTGGAGCCGCTCTGGTGCTGGCCGGCCTTGCAGCTCATGGCACGACCACAGTAAAATCCATCTATCACATTGACCGGGGATACGAAGCACTTGAGACCAAGTTGTTTCAGCTCGGTGCGCACATCACTCGTGTGACCCAACCGGAGGCATAGACCATGATTGAACGAGAGCAAATTCTTGATGCCCTGCGGGCCGTGTATGACCCCGAGATTCCGATCAACGTCGTTGATCTCGGGCTGATTTACGGAGTGGAGGTCACAGCCGACGGAGACGTCACGGTTCGTATGACGATGACTGCTCCGCAGTGTCCGATGAGCGGGTACTTGCTCCAGCAGGCTGAACAGGGGGTCCGGACCGTAGCGGGGGTGCGAGACGTCAACGTGGATCTTGTCTTTGACCCTCCGTGGGAGCCCTCCATGATCAAGGAAGATGCCCTCAAGAGTGCCGGTATTGTCACGGACGCTCCGGCTGACCTGGCCGGAGGCGACTGCTCCACGGAAAAATGAAAGAAGTTGCACCGCGACAGCCTGCAGGCACGCTGGCGGCGAATCTCGACCAGCTGATCGAGAGCTTCCTGCTGGCACAGGACGTTGGCATCACCAGCAAGGTCGTCTATCGGCGCGCGCTCAAGCGGTTCAAGGAGTTCCTGTCGCTTCGAGAGGCTGCCGGCGGGGTCGGCTATCTGACGAAGACGGATATCGTCCAGTACAAGAGCCATCTGCTGGCGGAGGGGCTGTCGCCTCGTACGGGGAACCTGTACCTTACGTCGGTCCGCCAGTTCTTCAAGTATCTCGAGTCGAACCGTATCTATCCCGATGTGTCCGCGGGCCTCAAAGGGTTCAAGCGTTCGTACGGGTTCAACCGCGATCCGCTTACTTTGGAGCAGGCGCGCGATCTGTTGAACTCCATCGATACGAGCGACGTGATCGGCCTGCGGGACTTTGCCATGATCAACCTGATGCTTCGGACAGGTCTCCGGACGATGGAGGTCGTCGGCTCGAACGTCGGAGACATCCGTCAAACATCCAATGCTACACTCCTCTACGTCCGGAGCAAAGGCAAGGACGCCAAAGACGATTTCGTCGTCCTTACGCGAGAGGCGTACGAGCCGATTGCCCGCTACCTTGCAGCGCGTCACTGCACCGACCCTCGGGCAGCGCTGTTTGTGTCACACAGCAACCACAACGAGGACGGGCGGATCACGACGAAGACCCTGCGTTTTGAGGTGAGACAGAAGCTCCTGGAAATCGGCGTGTACTCATCGCGCATCTCTGCGCACTCGCTGCGGCATACCTTTGCGACCATGGCCCTTCAGAATGGTGCGACGATAGAACAGGTGCGCGACACGCTACGGCATCAGAATATTACGACGACACAGATCTATGTTCATACGACCGACCGACTGGAGCATGCGGCCGAAGATACTATCAAGATCTGAGTCTGTCTTCGGATGCCGGAAAGTGGCCCTAGGAAGAGATTTCGAGTTGTGAGACGTACAACCGTGAATGAGATCGCCGGAAATGCGGCAGTTCCGAACATCTGATCACTACTCGGCTGGCCAAACACATTTATGGCCGACTCCGTAGTAATCGTGGGGAGCCCCTAGAGAGGAGAACTCGAGGCCATGAGAAGAGACTTCGACTACGATTCAAGAGCGGAAGGCGAAAGCGTACGTATCTTCGTGCCTCACCATGCCTCGAACAAAGGACAACACTGCGGCCAGTCTTGGAAAATGCCTTTGGTGTACACGCTAGGGGTGCTAGTAGACCATGACACTTACGAGAGGTTGAAAGATGGCAACGCTCTGTTGGGCGTTAGCTACGCCAACACAAGAGTCTCCACACAGACGCCTCTGGCGCGAGCTCATATTGGACGCATTTCCGGGATCACTTATCCAGGCGGCTCATATCCACTTCCGTGGTTCGTGCTTGGCAGTCGGCCTGCTCCGGGGTTGATGGCCGACCATATCAATGGCAACGGGCTGGACAATCGCTTGCAGAACCTCCGCTGGGCTACTCATTGGCAAAACATGCAGAACAGGCGGGGCTGGGGCAGCGCAAGCAAGACGATGGGAGTGCACTACAACAAGAGCACTGGCAAGTGGGTTGCCAGCGTGATGCGTGCAGTCGATACCCAAGAGGAAGCCGAGGCTGAGGCGATCCGGATCCATGAGTTGGTATATGGGCCATTTGCTAGGTCAGTCGATTGAAGAATCCGATCACCGCAAATCAATCTTTGTGAACATTGCCCCCAACTGTGGATAACTTTGACCTACTTGCCGATCGGACAAATCTAGGCAGAGGAGTTTCGGCGGAGGACAATTTCTGGGAGAAGACGCCGGCCGTTGAGAAGGTCGACCGTCGACAAGGGGGCCTTCCCGGGAAACTGGAGCTCTAGGAGTTCCAACCACCCGTCACTGCAGCGAACGGCGGCGCGACTGTGCAGAAATTGTGCGACCATGCCAGTGGGGACGTCTTCGGGGAGGTTGGTGTCTGCAGATAGAGGATTGGCTCTGAGGATCTTGACCCGGTCAGCTTCCTGGTACGTGCAGGCACATGGTTCGGGGGAAAGAGCCCGAACAAGGTTGTATGCTTGTGCAACAGAGCGTGACCAGTCCATGAGGTCGTCGCCGGGCCTGAGCTTGCGCGCGTAGGAGCCCGCGCCGGTTTGTTGCAGCGGGGTGCTCGGCCCGAGCAATAGTTGCTCGAGGATACGCAGAGCGAGCGGCGCGCCCACCCGGATGATTGACGCTTCGACATCGGTGCGATAATCCGAGTCAGCAATTGGGAACGGTTCCTGAGCCAGGAGCTCGCCTCGATCCAACCGGCCGTTCATGCGAATGATGCTTACCGCCGACTGGGTGCACCCGTCCATGATCTGGCGTTCGATGGGAGCTGCCCCCCGATACCAGGGCAGCGGAGAGGGATGCAGGTTGATGGAGGCAATGCGCGGGGCATCAAGGAGAAATTGTGGAAGGAGTCTTCCGTAGGAGAGAAGGAAGAGGATGTCGACGGCGTCGTTTACAAGCCTCTGTGTCAGAAACTCTCCAGAGACCTCTGCTCCGTTGAGCACTGGAATCGAGTGAGACTGCGCCCACTCCTGAACTGGGTTGGGGAGCACCCTGCCTCGACGGATGCGTGGCTCCTCCGACACAACAGCGACGACAATATGAAACCGTGTTCTGATAGCATCAAACACCGGAATCGAAATCGGTGACGAACCAAAGACAGCGATCCGGGAAATGTCGAAGGGCATCGTCAGAGCCGGTGACTCCCTTCCTCGATCGTCTGGGTAAGCGCCGCGGCAACAGGACTGTCTTCCTGCACGGAAATCGTCGACGGGTCGGTGATCCGATCGACAAACAGCATGCCCTGAAGGTGGTCGAACTCGTGCTGGATCACGCGAGCCTCAAAATCGACGTACTTGTGGATGCGCCTCTTGCCCGTATGATCCAGGTACGAGAGCGTAATCTCGGTAGCACGGTCGATTGGAGCATAGACGCCGGGAATGCTCAGACATCCTTCCTCATCGGTCCCAAATCCCTTGCGCTCCAGAATCTGAGGGTTCACCACGAGGTTAAGGCCTTCGCCGACGTCGTAGATGAAAAAGGCCTGGCCAAGGCCAACCTGAGGAGCGGCCAAGCCAACTCCCCTCGGTTTCATGAACTCCTCCATCGACTTGGCCAGAAGAACAAGCTCACTTGTCACCTTGCGTATGGGTTTGGCCTTCTTGCGTAGAACGGGACTCCCAATCAGCACAATTCTCATGTGATCAGTATATCCGGACGGAGGCATTCTGAAAGTGCCTATTGTGAGAGACAGCTGTACCGACCCGCAGTCCAAGGGCCGGTTGCAGGGCCTCGGCCCGGAACTCGATAGAGACTGCTTTTGTCCGAGTTGAGACTGTCAGCAGGTCCGCGTGCAGCCCAAGGAAATCCACCCCTTCCGCAGAAAGGGCATTTCCCAGTTCGTTGGCGAATGCCTGTACATCGGGGTTCGCGCTGCGAGATGAGACACGCACGACGAACTGACGGGCAAAAGGAGGCATCAACAGTTCCCGGCGCTGTTCCCTTTCATTTTCCAGGAACGTCGCCATGGTTTCCCCACCATCCAGAATGCCTCGCAGGCCTGTAGAGCGACGGTCCAGCTGGATAAGTACGGTGCCTGGTGCGGTTTCCGCAACCGCGCCCCGGACAACGACAGCGAGCTGCTCGATATTGTCGAACACCGGGTGACGGAGTCCGACGCTGACGTCCGGAAAGACGACCAAGTCCGGCTTCAGAACGGCGATGCGCTGAACGTCGGCATACGTGCCGAGAAACAGTAATGGACCTGTGTTCTTCGCAATCACGCTTTCGTCGCTGGGCGTCATCAGCTGGACGGCTGAGCGAGGAAACGTACGCTCGAGCTCATGGGCCAGGCGATCCAGACCATATCCACGTGAGCGAAGTTGGGTCCCGCGGCAGTTGGGACAGAAATCGGGTGGAGCCTCGGAGTGACCGCATTGTTTGCAGAAGAGTCTCTTCCTGTCGCCTTCCAGGGTCAGTGTCGCACCACAATGAGGGCATGTTGCCGTATACCCACATTCCGCACACTCGACCAGAGTCGCGAAACCACGGATGTTGAGGAGAAGCATAGAGTCTTTGCCGTGGTCGAACCTCTCCCGGAGGAGTCTCATGGTGACTGCGAGGAGAATTCCCGATGGTCCAGACTGTCTCTGGACGAGATCGGTCTGACTGCGATGAACGAAGATTGCAGATTTGCCGGCAGGGTTCTCAACGACTGACGCCACCGCGGTATCTGTCGGGACGCCACATGCATCCAGTACCGAGAGGGTTGGCACACTGAGGCCGGCCAGACAGGGGATACGGCGCTCTTTGCTGATCTGGGCCGCGACGCTCAGGAGACTCCTGAGAGAGAAGCGTTGCCAGAAGAAGGGCCACTCGCCTGGAATCCCGAGGTCCACGGCGACAAGCGTGATCTCAGGAAGGATCAACGACGACAACTGACGGGTGCTCAGCCAGACAGTCGAGTAACGGTTGCCATGAAAGCGTCTCGCTCCAGGTGAAGGCCAGCGAGCAACCGGAATGTGCCATTGCTGGGACAGGAGTTCTTCATGGAGACTTGCGAGGATATCTGAGCTGACGATGAGGGCAACGCTGCCCCCCTCCGCGAT
>JAPLGH010000024.1 GCA_026390285.1 Caldisericota bacterium | reverse complement strand
GGAAGCTGTTCCAGACCCACTTGAACAGCAGCCTGGAATCGGCGTTCTCCAGCGACAATCTCGAACCGGCCGTCCCGTGGGCGCACGATGATGGGCTCGAGAATACCGTGCTTGCGGATACTCTCTCCCAGCGTTGTAAGCGCTGCCTCATCGAACCGGTGGCGTGGCTGCAGTGGCGACGGGACCATCTGGTCAGGCCGAAGCATGCGGACCCCGCTGCCGTCCGTCGATAATGACTGTGTCGGTTCGTTGGCGAAGAGGGCGTCGAGTCCTCGTCCAAGACGCTTACTGTTGTTCACGGGATTCTACCTCCTTGGCGAGATGCCGGTACGCCTCGGCACCGGTGGAAAGCGTGTCGTATTCCAGAATGGTCTTGCCATAGCTGGGGGCCTCACTCATGCGAATGCTCCTGGGGATGACGGCCGTGAAGACAGTCTCTCCAAAGTGCTTGACGAGCTCATCCTTGACTTGTGCAGACAGAATTGTCCGTTTGTCGAACATGGTCACCAGGATGCCCAGCAGGGCAAGATTCGGGTTCAAGCGCTGCTTGACCAGGCTGATGGTCCGCAGCAGGTGCGTCAGCCCCTCTAGCGCATAGTACTCGCTCTGAATGGGGACAATAACTTCGTGCGCAGCTGTCAGTGTGTTGAGCGTTAGAAGCCCTAGCGACGGCGGACTGTCGATGATGACGTAATCCCATGATCCGTCCAGGGTAGCCAGGCGGCTCTGAAGGACATACTCACGGCGGTCCATGCTGGCCAGTTCCAGCTCGGCACCCGCCAGATTGATCGACGAAGGGACCAGTGAGAGGTTGTGTTCGTGGCTGGGCCGGATGGCATTCTCAATTGGGTCTCCGGACAGCAGGCACGTGTAGATATTAGTTGTGAGTTCAGCCGCGTTGACCCCAAGGCCTGTAGTCGCGTTGGCCTGCGGGTCAAAGTCCACAAGCAGGACGTGATGATTGAGCTCGGCAAGAGATGCGGCGAGCGACAATGCGGTGGTCGTCTTGCCCACACCACCTTTCTGATTGGCAATGGCGATGATTCTCACGAGCCGTTCCTCCTGGACGACCGACCGCCGAGGGCCGGGGTCACCTGCAGTATGACGAGCTTGGAATTGCGTTCAACACCCAACAGAGCATAGTCGAGAACAGTGGCTGTGCAGTGGACGCGATGCAGGGCGGCCACGAAGGGTGGGTCCTTCAGCTCGGCGAGGTCCCGCTCTCCCTTCCACAGCACTAGTCTGCCGTCGCTTGCAAGGAAAGGAAGAGCGTACTGGAGGACTGTCGCAATGTGAGCGAGGCCTCTGGCGGTAATCATATCGAAGGCTCGTTCAGGCAGGGCGTTCGTTCGGTCTTCGACCCGCCCATGGACGACGCGTCCCCTAGGAAGCGGCACGTTCCGAACCAGGATTTCCAGGAAACGGGCCTTCTTGCCGATCGATTCAGACATCGTGACTGCTGTCCCTGGCCAAGCGAGTGCAAGGGGAACGGCCGGAAAGCCGCCTCCCGTTCCAATATCGAGCAGTGAGCGTGGGGCCTCGAGTCCCACCAGCAAGGGCGCGAGCGAGTCGCGGACGTGCGTGGTCAGGACATGTCCAGGGTCTGCGTCAGACGTCAGGTTCATGACTTCGTTGGCCTCGGCGAGCAGTGCTAGAAACAATGCCAGCCCTGTGCAGAAGGTGTCGCCGCATACTGCCGGTCTCTCCCGGGCGGGCAGTGCTGCAGAGAAGTTATTCATCGACTGGCGTACGACAGGAAACAGTTGTGCCACAGTGAGCCTTTCATCAGTATCCATCAAACCCTCCAGTTACTGTTCCACGTGGAACAAGGCGGTAACTAGAGCCACTTCGCCAGGACGCCCTTGATGACGCCGACCGATGCGAGAAAAACAATCGCGCATGCCCCCAAAACACCCAGCGAGATGCAAGCGATTGCCAAGGGCTTCTTCATACGCATGATCTCGGCGATGAGGCAACCGGTATAGGCGCCAGTTCCCGGCAAGGGAACAGCGACAAACAGAGCGAGCCCGACGAAGACCCCGTACTTTGCCAGGGTGGACTTGCTGCGCACCCCGAGACGCAGTCGGTAGCGGCGGAACCATGCCCATTTGGACGCGATAGCCAGTGCGGGTTTTTCCAGGAGATAGAACAGCGGCGCGATGCACAGGTTGGCAAGCGTTGCAGCCAGCAGTGCCTCCCACACGGGCATCTTAAGCACGCCGATGGCATACGGCAGTGCGCCGCGGACCTCGACGCCCGGGATCATGGTGATGAGAAAAATATGGAGGATGTTTCGCACGAGCATGGACACTCTTCCAGTATACCGGGGGCATCCGATGATGCAACGCGACGTTGCAAAAAGCCGTGCACCACAGTAGAATAGAGATATGTTGCAGGCTGTGGAACTGGGGGTCAAGGATGCTTGAGGGGAAATTTGGCAACTGCCAGGTGGACGAAGTCCTCCAGACGATTGTGCAGGGCAAGGGGACTGGGTGCCTCAATCTTGAGGGAACATCGATCTTCGGAGGGCGCGTCAAGGCAACGTTCTACATCGAGGATTCGCGAATGGTTCATGTCGATATCGGCGCCGGTACGGCGTACAGTTCACTTGTGGACCTGTTCAGCCTCAGAGAAGGGAGTTTCTCTTTTGCGGGTGGCGAGACGGCGAAGATTAGGGATCAGTTCATTCCGGTTGCAGACATCATCCTTCAGGTGACGGCGGCTCTCGACGAGTGGAATTCGATGCGCCAGCGACTCGGTTCACTTGATACGATCTATGCCCTGCGTGCAGAGGGCGCCGCCGGGGACTTGACGCTTACCAGGGAGCAGTGGCAGGTAATGGTTAGCTTGGACGGCAAGACATCGATGCGTGAGATCGCAAGGAAGACCGGCAAAGGCAGCGTTACGGTGTCCAAGGCTCTCTACGGATTCATGGAAGCAGGGCTCGCCGTCGAAGTGGAGGCTCCATCCGCCGTTCAGGATGCGGAACCGGCACAGCCACAGCACCGCAGTTTTCTCGGCCTCTGGAGCCGAAAGTAGGGGACTAGAATGCCGGGACTTCGGGAAGGACTGTTCTTCGACGACGTCATGCTTCTGCCCCGCCGAAGCGAGGTGATCGCTTCCGATGTCAGCCTCGAATCGAGGCTTTCGACTAACGTCGTACTGCGCTCACCCTTCGTCACCTCGGCGCGTCAGCCCGCGGCTGACTATCGCCTGGCTTCGACTGTCGCGCGCGCGGGCGGGATCGGTTTCATCCCCCTGTTTGGTGGTGTCGAGGATCAGGCGCATGAGGTGCGCAAGGTCAAGGAACTCATGTGCAGGGATGATGGCGCGGCGTGTGACCCGAAGGGCCGGCCCGTGGTTGGAGCCCTCATCGATCTTGAACGGGAGAATGTCATGGAATACATAGGCTCGCTTGCTGAGGTCTGGACAGATATTATTGTCGTGGATGTTCCGCACGCCGACCGCATAACGATTCTTCGGCAGATCCAGGCGGTGAAAGCAGAATATGACTGGCTGCCGCTTATGGTCGGCAACGTTCAGACGCGCGCCGGAGCCAAGGATGTCATCGATGCCGGCGCGGACATTGTCGTCGTCGGCAGTGGGTTCAGTTCCTTCGCGGAGGCCACGGAACTGTCCGGGGTCGGCGTCCCCGAATTGTCCGCCCTGATGGAGGTCGAAGACGTTGCATCCCTGTACGGGAGACCGATCATCTGCAACATGGGGGTGCGGTCTGCAGCCAGTGTGGTCAAGGCTCTTGCTGCGGGGGCATCGGCCGTCGTCCTCAACACCCTGACGGCGGACACTGCTTCCCAGGTCATGGCGCACGTTGCGACGCAAGTGCGTGAGAGTCTCAGCTATGTCGGAGCGCGCTCGATTGCAGAGTTGCGTGAGAAAGCCGAATTCATCCGGATTCGGCCACCGTACCCCGTCTGATCCTGACTGTTCTGAAAGAGATGGAACGTCCTGTTGCGTACATCGCGGCGTTTTCGTGAACAGCAATGAAATGATCTAGCGACCGATCAGCGCTCCTTGACGACTTGGACATACCTGGCTGTCTTGTCGATGATTCCCTGCAGGTCGGCGCCGTGGTCGCGCATGAACACCATGTAGTCCACACACTCGTGGGTCATGACCTCTCCTGGGACCGTGATGGGGATGCCGGGAGGATAAGGCGTTACGAGCTCTGCGATGATACGTCCAACCGAGTCCTCCATGCGGACGCGCTCCCTCTTGGCATAGTAGGCCTCGAACGGGAACAGAACCATCTCGGGAGTATCGGGGATGGGCGGCGGAGCAACGGTCGAACTCTTGCCGCGGCGTTTGCGGGAGATATCTTCGAGAGCTTGGATGAGGATTTCCACTGACTCTTTGGGCGTCCCAATCGTGACGAATGCGAGGATATTCTCCAGATCAGACAGCTCAATTTCGACGTTGTAGTCCTTGTTGAGGATATCTTCCACCTGGAATCCCGTCAGTCCGAGTCTCGACACGTGGACCGTCAACTTCGTGAGGTCCACGTCATAGACGGCCTCGGTGTGAGCGCGCTCTCGGCCGGGAGCAAAGAGCCCCTCAATCTTGTTGATGCGCCCGCGAGCATTCTCGGCGAGGTCGATTGCCCGCTGAAGCAGGTCGTGACCGTTCGTCGCCATCTGCATACGGGCGACGTCGAGAGCTGTCATGAGGATGTACGAGGGCGACGAACGCTC